>WGEM01000248.1 GCA_015492755.1 Gemmatimonadota bacterium
ATCCACACGATGGGCCACCCCCCCACCCATACCAGGTAGACGCCCACCAGGAGCGCCGCGCCCAGCGTGAGCCACATGGCGCGACGCACCCGCTCCGGCGCGACGAGCCCCGCCTGCGTCACCCGCACCGGGCCCACGCGCGCCTCGGTGTCTCCTCCCCGCACGAAGTCGTAGTAGTCGTTGGCCAGATTGGTGGCGATCTGGATGAGGACCGCCCCCACCAGCGCCGCGGCGGCGGGCCCCGCCCGGAAGGCGTCGTGTCCGGATGCGAACCCCGTACCCACCAGAACGGGGGCCACCGCCGCCCAGAGGGTCCGGGGCCGGGCCGCCAGCACCCATACCCGGAGACCGCCGGCGCGCGGCGCCGCGGCTTCCGTCATCTCCGTGCCGCGCCCCTCACCACGGGAGCCAGGGGAACTTCCGGAAGTCGGGCTTGCGCTTCTCCACGTACGCGTTCTTCCCTTCCTGCCCCTGCTCCGTCATGTAGAAGAGGAGCGTGGCGTTGCCCGCCAGCTCCTGCAGGCCCGCCTGCCCGTCCACGTCGGCGTTGAACGCCGACTTGAGGAGCCGGATGGCCAGCGGGCTCTTGTCGAGGATCTCCTGCGCCCAGCGCCAGCCCTCCATCTCCAGCTCCTCCAGCGGCACCACTTTGTTCACCAGGCCCATCTCCAGCGCCTCCTGCGCCGAATACTGTCGGCAGAGGTACCAGATCTCGCGGGCCTTCTTCTGCCCCACGATCCGGGCGAGGTACGACGCACCGAAGCCGCCGTCGAAGGAGCCCACGATGGGTCCCGTCTGCCCGAAGACGGCGTTGTCGGCGGCGATGGTGAGATCGCAGATCACATGGAGCACATGTCCGCCGCCGATGGCGTATCCCGCCACCAGCGCGATCACCGGTTTGGGCATGGAGCGGATGTAGCGCTGGAGTTCCAGCACGTTGAGCCGCGGCACACCGCTGCTCCCCACGTAGCCCGCTTCCCCCCGCACCTTCTGATCGCCGCCGGAGCAGAAGGCCCACTTGCCGTCCTTGGCGGGTCCGTTGCCGGTGAGGAGGACCACGCCAATCTCCGTGTCCTCTCCGGCGTCGCGGAACGCCTCCTGCATCTCCAGGAGCGTGTCGGGGCGGAAGGCGTTGCGCACCTCGGGACGGTTGAAGGCGATGCGCGCCACGCCGTCACACTTGTGGTAGGTGATGTCCTGGTACTTCTTGACCTCGTTCCAGTCGGGTTTGCTCATCTCGTATGGGGGATGGGGGTGATGGGGGTGAGCGCAGCCAGCGCGTCACGCACCGCCGCACAGGCCCGGAGCGCCACATCGCGACGCTTCCGGGCTGAAGCATGGGCGTCGGTGCGCACGCGCACCACCGTGGAGCCGCCGCGCCCCAGCGCGCGTGCCACCGTGTCCGGGAGCCCCGGAGGCTCCACGTCCCGGAGGTCCAGCCCGTGGAGCGCCGCCGCGTGCCGGAAGTCCAGACCGTGGGGCGTCACGAAGAAGCGCGTGAACGCCGGATCATAGTCCGAGACGGGGAGGTGGTGGAAGATGCCGCCGCCGTCGTTGTCCACAAGCACGAAGACCACCGCCAGGTCGTCCTCGCGGGACCAGAGGAGCCCGTTCTGGTCGTGGAAGAAGGCCACGTCCCCCACCAGGCACACCAGCGGTCCGCTTCCTGCCGTCCGCGCGCCGAACGCGGTGGACACGATGCCGTCGATCCCGCTGGCGCCCCGGTTGCCCAGAACCCGGAGCGGCTCCTCCCGGGGGAGGCCGAAGGCGTCCACGTCGCGCACCGGCATGGAGCTGGAGACGAAGAGGGTGGCGTGGGCCGGGAGTCCCTCCACCAGGAGGGCCGCCACCTCCGGTTCCGCTTCCGCCGGCGCGAAGGTTTCGGCGGCCAGCGTCGCCCGTGCCGCCTCGTCGGCACGCCGCCAGAGGCGCCTCCATGCCTGCGCCGCCTCGTCATCGGGTTCGGCGCCCGGAGCGCCGCCGGCCTCCAGCACGTCACAGAGCGCCAGGAGCGTGTCGGCGGGGTCCGCCGCCACATAGCTCCGGGCCAGGGCCAGGTGGTCCTTCCAGCGGCCGCCGCCGTCCACCACCACCTGGTGGGCGCCCCGGTGTTCCACCAGCCAGTCCGCCAGAGCGGTGGAGGTGGGTGTGGCGCCCACCCGCAGCACCACCTCCGGTTCCAGCGCCTGGCGCACGCCCTCGTCCCGCAGGAAGAGGTCGTAGGCGGCCACCACGTGGGCGCCCTCCGCGGGGCCGTACCGGGCGCCGGAGAGCGGGTCGGCCAGGAGCGGCCACCCCACGGCGGCGGCGAAGCGGCGCACCGCCTCACCCGCGCCGGGGTGAGGGAGCGGCCCCGCCACCACCACACCCCGCGCCGCGGTGACCGTCTCTGCCAGCGTCTCCAGCGCCTCAGGCGGCGCGGCCCGCGACCCCGTGGACACCGCCACGAAGGGCGTGGCGTCCCGGCGGCCCAGGCCGGTCTCTTCCGGCACCGCCGCCAGCGCGGCGCCCGGCTCCTCCGGCTCCAGCGGCTTGTCGAAGGGCAGGTTCAGGTGGACGGGTCCGGCAGGGGGCCCCATCGCCTCCGCCACCGCCCGCACGCCCAGCGCCCGGAGGTGCCTCAGGGCGTGGTCGTTGATGCGCGGCGGCGCCACCTCATGGAAGGCCCGCACGAACGGGCCGAAGAGCCGGATCTGGTCGATGGCCTGATTGGCGTCGGAATCCCGCAGGTGGTGGGGCCGGTCCGCGGTGAGGATCAGGAGTGGCGTCTCGCTCTGCGCCGCCTCGATGACGGCGGGGAGCGCGTGGGCGCCGGCGGTGCCCGAGGTGGTCACCAGCGCCGCCGGGCCGCCGCCCGCCTTGCCCACGCCCAGCGCGAAGAAGGCACCGCTGCGTTCATCCAGGTGCACCCGCAGGCGCACCGTCTCCTCTTCGGCGAAGGCCATGACCAGCGGTGTGGAGCGCGAACCCGGCGCCACCACCACCTCGCGAACCCCCGCCCGCACCAGCTCCTCCACCAGCGCGCGGGCCCAGAGGGTGGTCTCCTCACGCGAGGGGCTCATCGCGCTCCCTTTCCGCGGCCACCGGCACGAGGGCTGGCGCCCGACCCTCCACGCCGAGACCGGCCTCCGCCAGCGCCTCCAGCATGGGGCGGAACTTCATCTCCGTCTCCTCCCATTCCGCGGACGGCACCGAGCCCTCCACGATCCCGGCGCCGGCGAAGAGCCGCCACCGACCGGCGTGGTGCACCCCCGTGCGGAGCGCGGGGGCGAAGATGCCGTTCCCCTCCCCGTCGAACCACCCCACCGGCCCCGCGTACCACCCCCGCTGGAACGGCTCTTCCTCCGCCAGCACCCGGAGCGCCTCCTGATGCGGGAGCCCGCACACCGCCGGCGTGGGGTGGAGGAGGCGCAGAAGGTCCAGCACCCCCACGTCGGCGGGCACGCTGGCGCGGATCTCCGTTTCCAGATGCTGGATGCGGGCCAGCGTGCCCGCCG
>WGEM01000249.1 GCA_015492755.1 Gemmatimonadota bacterium
GCGTCAGATGTGTATAAGAGACAGAGGACGCGCCCGTCGCCCGTCACCAGCGTGGCGCCCAGCACGTGATTGCGTAACGCGCCGAAGCCGGGCCAGACGGCGCCGGAGGCCCCGGCGGCCACGAGACCGCCCAGCGTGCGGGCTGCCGCGTCGGGCGGATCGAAGGGGAGCCACTGCCCGTGGGCGGCGGTCTCCTCCGCCAGACGGGCCAGCGTCACGCCCGCGCCCGCCGTCACGGTGAGGTCGGCGGGATCGTACCGGAGAATCTCGTCGAAGGCGGCGGCGCTCACCCGCACGTGCGGCTCCGGGGGCTCCTCGTCCAGATGTCGTCCCGAGCCCACGGGCACCGCGGCGGCTCCCTCCCGGCGGGCGCGCACCAGCTCCTGACGCACCGCCTCGCACCACGCCCGGACACGCTCCTCGCCGGGGTCCGCACGCCGGGGAAGGGGCGCCACGCCCTCGTCGGGCCCGGGGAGCACCTTACCCGGATTCAGCCGTTCGTGAGGGTCCCAGACGCGCCGGACGGCGCGCATCGCCTCCAGCTCCTCCGGGCCGTGGACCAGCGTCATGTACTTCCGCTTGTCCACGCCCACGCCGTGCTCCCCGGTGATGGTCCCGCCGGCTCCCACGCAGAGCCGCATGATCTCCTTCGACGCCTGCTCCACCCGCTCCACCTGCTCCGGATCGCGCCGATCGAAGAGGAGCTTGGGGTGAAGGTTGCCGTCGCCGGCGTGGAAGACGTTGGCCACCCGGAGGCCGTAGCGCGCCCCCACCTCCTCGATGGCGGCCAGCACCTCCGCCAGCTTCGTCCGCGGCACGGTGGCGTCCTGAACCAGCAGGTCCGGCGCCAGTCGGCCCATGGCGCCGAAGGCCTTCTTGCGACCCTTCCAGAGCGCCTCGCGCTGGGCGGCGTCGCCGGCGCGCCGCACCTCCCGCGCCCCCGCCTCCCTGCAGCAGCGCTCCGCCACCTCCGCGTCGGCGTCCAGCCCCGCCTCGGTGCCGTCGAACTCCACCACCAGCGCCGCGCCCGCGTCGGTGGGGTAGCCGGCGGCGAAGACGGACGCCTCCACCGCCTGGATGGTGTTGCGGTCCATGATCTCCACCGCGGCGGGCACCAGCCCCGACGCGATGATCCCGGTGACGGCGCGCCCCGCCGCCTCCACGCTCTCGAAGATCCCCAGGAGGGTGCGCACCCCCTGCGGCACAGGGAGGAGACGCACCTCCACCTCCGTGGCGATGCCGAAGCAGCCCTCCGAGCCCACGAAGAGCCCCACCAGGTCCAGCGGCTCCCCCGCCGCGTCGGCGCCGCCCAGCCGCACCACCTCGCCGTCGGCCAGGACCACGGTGAGCCCGGTGACGTAGCGCCCCGTGACGCCGTACTTGAGGCAGTGGGGACCGCCGGAGTTTTCCGCCACGTTGCCACCCAGCGTGCAGGCGCTCTGCGACGAAGGGTCCGGAGCGTAGTAGAGGCCATGGCGCGCCGCCGCATCGGTGAGTCGGGCGTTGATGAGCCCCGGCTGCACCCGCGCCAGCCGGTTCCCGGGGTCCAGCTCCAGAATGCGGTCCATCCGTGCGGTGCCCACCACCACCGCGCCGGGCACCGCCAGCGCGCCGCCCGAGAGGCCCGTGCCGGCGCCGCGGGGCACCACCGCCACGCCTGCTTCGTGGAGCACGCCCATCACCGCCGCCACCTCCTCCGTGGAGGCGGGCAGCACCACCGCCGCCGGCGGTTGACGGTAGGCGGTGAGGCCGTCGGATTCGTACGCCAGCAGGCGGTCGGGCTCGCCGATGACGTGCTCCGCGCCCACCACGTCCTGCAACCGCCGGAGGAGGGAGGAGGTGAGGGTGGTGTCCATGGCGGAGCTTACCCCGCTCGCCCGCCGCGGTGCAATGTCATCCCCCGCCGGAGCGCACGTGCCACGCCAGCGCTTCCACGGAGCGGAGCGCCGCCCGGCGGACCCCCTCCGGCAGCTCCGTTCCGTACACCACCTCCAGGAGCCGTTCCGCCCCGGCATCCGGTTCCGCCTCCAGCGCACGGCGTACCTCCTCGATGCGCCCCCGGCGGTGCGCCTCGTAGCGCTCCAGCGCTGTTTCCGGGTCGGTGATGGGCGGTCCGTGCCCGGGATACATGATCCGCACGTCCAGAGACCTGAGCCGCCGGAGCGAGCGCATGTAGTCCGCCACGCACCCCTGGTAGGCGCCCACCCAGGTGGTATCCCCCACGCCCAGGAGCAGGTCACCCACGAACAGCGCGCCCGCTTCCGCCCAGTGCAGACAGAGGTGGTCCAGGCTGTGCCCGGGTGTGGGCACACCCACCAGCGTGCCGGCGTCGGTCTCCACCGTCCCGCCCTCCTCCAGCGGAACGGTGACCTCCGGGATGGAGGGATGCCCGTAGACCGCGGCCCCCAGGAGACCCGCCAGGGATGCGGCGGCGCCGGCGTGGTCGCCGTGCCCGTGCGTCAGCACCAGGACCACCTCCCGCGCACCCTCCACCGCCGACGCCACGGCCCGGACGTGGTCCTCCACGTCCGGGCCGGGATCGATGACCGCCACCTTCTCGCGCCCCACCAGGTACGTCCTGGTGCCGTCCAGCGTGAAGGGGCCGGGGTTGTTGGCGCGCAGCACCCGCGGTTCAGGGGGCACCGCCATCGCCGTAGTTCGCGTCAGCGGCGCTCCGCCGCCAACTGCTCCGCCAGCTTGTCGGCGATGGAGATGAGGGCGATCTCGTCCTCCTCTCCGAAGGCGTCGGGCTGATGCGAATCGATGTCGATCTGTCCGAAGATCTGGTCTCCGGCGCGGATGAGCACCACCAGCTCCGACTTCGTCTCCGGCGAGCAGGCCAGGTAGTCCTCGTCCTGCGACACGTCGGGAACGTTGATGTTGCGACGCTCCGCCACCGCGCGGCCGCACACCCCCGTCCCCACCGGGATCTTGGCGTGCTCGGTGCCCTCACCCACGTAGTTGTGGAGCCAGAGGACCCCCTCGTCTTCGTTGAGGAGATACACGCCTACCCAGTCGTACTTCTCGTCAGATTCGGCGATGCGCCGAACCGCCTTCCGCAGGAGCGCGTCCGAGAGATACCCCTCGTCACGCATCTCCTGGAGTTCCTTCACCACCGCTACTGCATCCAGTGCCATGCTGAGCTTCCGTCCAGACGTCACACCCGGCGCGGCGCGGCCCCGGCCGGGCTTCCAGCGGTCCCCGGCGCCGGCGTTCTCGGAGCGAGAAGAACCGCGGTCCCGGCGTCGGGGCCCGAAGGGTAGACGGGAGCGCCGGGGCGGTCAACACGCCACCGGGCCCACTCAGCGGGGCGTGAAGTCCGTCTCCGGGGTAAGGCGTCGCACGAAGGCGGCGATGAGCTTCGCCGCGTGGAAGAGGTCCGCCACGCTCACGATCTCGTTGGGCGAGTGCATGTAGCGGTTGGGGATCGACACCAGCCCGGTGGGGACGCCCGCCCGCGTGAGGAAGATGGCGTCGGCGTCGGTGCGGGTGGCCCGCGGCGAGGCCTGGATGGTGTGGGGAATCCCCTCCTCTTCCGCCACCTGTGCCAGCATCTCGAAGACCACGTTGTGCGCCGCCGAACCGCGGCTGAGCACCGGACCTCCGCCCAGCTTGTGGTCACCCAGCTCCTTCTTCTCCACGTCGGGCACGTCTGTGCTGAAGGTGACGTCCACGGCGATGGCCACATCGGGCTCCAGCGCGTACGCGCTGGGTCGGGCGCCCCCGCCGGAGTAGCCGATCTCCTCCTGGACGGTGGCCACCGCGGTGACCGCCGCCTGCGGCGGATCCTGCGCCAGCAGCCGCGCCGCCTCCAGCACCACGAAGGCGCCGATACGGTCATCGATGGCGCGACTGGCGATGCGGTCCCCCGCCAGCTTCTGGATCGCCTGCGCCACCACCATGGGATCGCCCACGCGAATCCCCAGCTCCGCCACCTCGTCCCGGGAGGAGGCGCCCACGTCCACCCACAGCTTCTTGGTCTCCGACGCCTTCTTCCGGTCGTCGGGGGTCATGAGGTGGATGGCCTTCTTGCCGATGACGCCCGGCACGTCGCCGTCGCGTGCCAGGATCGTCACCCGCTGGCCCACCAGCACCTGGGGGTCCCAGCCGCCGATCTCATCGATGTAGATGTAGCCGTCCTCATCGATATGCGTGATCTGCAGGCCGATCTCGTCGATGTGGCCCGCCAGCATCACGCGGGGCGAACCCCCGGGGTTCACCACGGCGAAGGAGTTTCCGGTGACGTCCACCTGCACGTCGTCGGCGAAGCGCTCCGCCTCGGCGCGCCACACCCGCGCGGCACGCACCTCGAATCCGGAGGGTCCCGGCGCGTTGAGAAGTCGCTCGAGGAAGCTGATGTCGTGGCTCATGCTCGTCTTCGGTTCGGGGGAGTCGCGCCGGAAGGTATTGAGCGCCGGGGCCTTCCGGAAGCGGCGGGCGTCCCGCCCCGCAGGCACCTTGCCCGCAGCCGGCATCAGCGCGCACCTTGCCCTGTCCATACACCGATCGCCGAAGCCGTCAGGAGGATCCCGTGAGCCGTCACCTGGACCGTCGTGACTTTCTCAAGGTAGGGGGACTCGGTGCCGCCGCCGCCGCGTCGCTGGGGCCCGCCGCGTGCGCGCCGCCCGACGGGGGTGGTGGCGCCCCAGGCGCCGAGGAGCCCTGGTGGACCACCGCGTCCTTCGAGCTGGAGGAGGCCACCATCGCCGGCCTCCAGGACGACATGGCCACCGGGCGGCGCACCGCGGTGGAGATCACGCAGGCCTACCTGGACCGCATCGCCGCTCTGGACCGCGACGGCCCCCGGCTCCGCTCCGTCATCGAGACCAATCCCGACGCGCTGGAGATCGCCGAGCGCCTGGACCGGGAGCGTGCGGAGGGCCGTCTCCGGGGCCCGCTCCACGGAATCCCCATCCTGGTGAAGGACAACATCGACACCGCCGACCGCATGACCACCACGGCGGGGTCGTACGCGCTGGAAGGCCACATCGCCCGCACCGATTCCCATGTGGCGGCGAAGCTCCGCGAGGCGGGCGCCATCATTCTGGGTAAGGCGAATCTCAGCGAGTGGGCCAACTTCCGCTCCACACGATCCACCTCCGGCTGGAGCGGGCGAGGCGGTCAGTGCGCCAACGCCTACGTGCTGGACCGAAACCCCTGCGGCTCCTCGTCGGGTTCGGCTGCGGCGGCCTCCGCCAACTTCTGCGCCGCCGCCATCGGCACCGAGACCAACGGCTCCATCGTCTGTCCCTCCTCGGTGAACGGCCTGGTGGGGCTCAAGCCCACCGTGGGGCTGGTGAGCCGGGCGGGGATCATCCCCATCGCCCACACGCAGGACACCGCGGGCCCCATGACGCGCACCGTGGCGGACGCCGCCGCCATCCTCACTGCGCTGGCGGGACCTGACCCCCGCGATCCCATGACCGCCCCCGCGGCCGATCAAGCCGGGATCGACTACACGGAGTTCCTGGATGCAGAGGGCCTCCGGGGAGCCCGCATCGGGGTGGAGCGCTCCTACTTCGGCGCCGACCCCCACCGTGACGTGCTGATGGAGCAGGCCATCCTCGACATGGCCGCCGCCGGCGCCGTCATCGTGGACAATGCCAATCTGGTGAACCGCCGTCGCATCGGCGCGCCCTCCTACCAGGTGCTCCTCTACGAGTTCAAGGCGGACATCGCGAAGTATCTGGAGACGGTGGAGCCGGAGCTGGGCATGCGGACGCTCTCCGACCTCATCGCCTTCAACGAAGCCAACGCCGACCGGGAGATGCGCTGGTTCGGCCAGGAGATCTTCCTGGCGGCCAACGAGAAGGGGGACCTCTCCAGCCCCGAATACCTGGAAGCGCTGGAGACCGCGCGCCGCTACGCGCGCGACGAAGGCATCGACGCGCTCATGGAGGAGCACGCCCTGGACGCCATCGTGGCGCCCACCACCCGGGCCGCATGGAAGATCGACCTCATCAACGGGGACCCCTCCAGCCTGGGTTCGTCCAGCAACGCCGCCATCGCCGGCTACCCCAGCATCACCGTGCCCATGGGGGACGTGCACGGGCTCCCGGTGGGGATCCTCTTCTTCGGGCGGGCGTGGAGCGAGGGCACACTCATCCGACTGGCCTACGCGTACGAGCAGGCCACGCAGCACCGGAAGCCGGCCCGCATGATCCCCTCGCTGGATCTGCGCAACGCCTGAGGCCGGAGGACCTCAGTCGACGTCGATGCCCTTCCGGGGATCCAGCCGCCGCAACGGGTCGCCGGCGTCGGGTGCGCCGCCCTCGCCGCGGCCGCCGTAGGCGCCGAAGCCGAATCCGCCGGGACCGAAGCGGGCGGTGAC
>WGEM01000250.1 GCA_015492755.1 Gemmatimonadota bacterium
GAGGGAGGGACGCCACCATGCCGGAAAACGAAACCATCCAGGATCTCGGTCTCGACCAGTACCGGTACGACTTCGTCACCGAGTCCAAGCCCGTCTTCCAGGCCCGCAAGGGGCTCTCCGAGGAGATTGTGCGGGAGATCTCCGCCAACAAGGACGAGCCGGAGTGGATGCTGGAGTTCCGCCTCAAGGCGCTGGAGATCTACCACTCCAAGCCCATGCCCACCTGGGGAGGCGACCTGCGTGCGCTGGAGGAGGTGCTGGACGAGATCTACTACTACGTCCGTCCGCAGGACCGCATGCAGCACTCCTGGGACGACGTGCCCGAGGAGATCAAGGAGACCTTCGAGAAGCTGGGGATCCCCGAGGCCGAGCGTAAGATCCTGGCGGGCGTGGGCGCCCAGTACGAGTCGGAGATGGTGTATCACTCCCTGCGGGAGGAGTGGGAGAAGCAGGGCGTCATCTTCGACTCCATCGAGGACGGCCTGCGCAACCATCCGGAGCTCTTCCGCGAGCACTTCGCCACGGTGGTTCCGCCGCACGACAACAAGTTCGCGGCGCTGAACTCGGCGGTCTGGTCCGGAGGCTCCTTCGTCTACATCCCGCCGGGCGTTCACCTCGAGACGCCGCTGCAGGCGTACTTCCGGGTGAATCAGGAGCGGATGGGGCAGTTCGAGCGCACCCTCATCATCGTCGACGAGGGCGCCCACGCCCACTACATCGAGGGGTGCACGGCGCCGGTGTACAGCACCGAGTCGTTCCACTCGGGCGTCATCGAGATCCTGGTGATGAGGAACGCCCGCTTCCGCTACACGACCATCCAGAACTGGTCGAACAACATGTACAACCTCGTCACCCAGCGGTCGATGGTGCACGAGGGCGCGCACATGGAATGGCTGGACGGGAACCTGGGCTCGAAGCTCACCATGAAGTACCCGTCCTGCTACCTGGTGGGCGAGGGAGCCCACGGGGAGATCCTCTCCATCGCCTACGCGGGAGACGGACAGCATCAGGACACCGGCGGCAAGATCATCCACGCCGCCCCCCACACCACCTCCTCTATCGTGTCCAAGTCCATCTCCAAGGGGCACGGACGGTCCTCGTACCGGGGGCTGCTGAAGGTGTACCCGGGAGCCCACCACGCCCGGGCCAACGTGGAGTGCGACGCGCTCCTCATCAACGACACGTCGCGCACCGACACCTACCCGTACATCGAGATCGAGGAGAATGAAGCCAACGTGGGCCACGAGGCCTCCGTCTCGAAGATCGGGGAGGAGCAGCTCTTCTACCTCACCAGCCGCGGCATCCCGGAGGACGAAGCGATGGCCATGATCGTCCGGGGCTTCATCGAGCCCATCGCCAGGGAGCTGCCGCTGGAGTACGCCGTTGAACTCAACCGGCTCATCGAGCTGGAGATGGAAGGGTCGGTGGGATGATCGCTGAGCTTGCCGAGGGCGTCACCGGCGCCCTGAACGCCGAAGCCGTGAGCCGCCTCGCCGCCGGGGAGCCGGAGTGGCTCCAGGAGCGGCGCCGGCACGCCTGGGACGTGTACGAGCGCACCCCCATGCCCACCACGCGGCTGGAGGAGTGGCGCTACACCGACCTGGCGAAGAAGCTGCACCTGGACCGCCTCCGACTCTGCGACGTGGAGCCCGCCCCCGACGACTTCGAGGCGTGGCCCCTGCGGCTCCGGGAAGCCATGGCCCAGGACCGGGAGGCCTCCGGCCACCTGGTGGTCATCGACGGACACGTGGTGCACGCCGACGTCGCCCCGGAGCTGGCGGAGCGGGGCGTGATCCTCATGTCGCTGCACCGGGCCGTGGTGGAGCACGCCGACCTGGTGCGGGAGCACCTGGCCACCGAGGCGGTGCCGCCGGAGGAGGGCAAGTTCGCCGCCCTCAACGCGGCCCTCTGGAACGACGGGATCTTCCTCTACGTCCCGCGGGGCGTGCATCTGGAGCATCCGGTGCGCGTAACCCGCTGGTTCAGCGAGCCGGGCACCGCGTACTTCAGCCGCGTCCTCATCGTGGCGGAGGCGGCCAGCCGGCTCTCGTACGTGGACGAGATGCTCTCCGAGGACTTCGGCGAGCAGACCCTCACCTCCACCGCCGTGGAGGC
>WGEM01000251.1 GCA_015492755.1 Gemmatimonadota bacterium
GGCGGAGGAGGAGGACCTCCAGGAGCACGCGGGGGTTCTGCGCCCGCCGCAGCGTACCGTTCTGCTCCAGCTCCGCCGCAATCTGGAGCATCCGTACCAGATCGCCCGGAGCGTACCCCGACGCCCGCTCCGCCAGAACGGCACGAAGGTCGTCCTGGAAATCCACGTCGGCGTCCGGATCGAGGCGCAGGCGCAGAAGCGCGCGGAGGGTGTCCAGCAGGCCGTGGTAGAACTCCGTGAGGTCGTAGCCGTCATCCACCAGCGACTGGACGAAGGGGAAGACGTCCGCGTGCCGCTCTTCGGCTAGGATGGAGAGGAGTTCCACGTACCGCTCGTCCTCCACCAGCCCCAGCACACGCCGTACCGCCTCCGCGTCGATGTCACGGCCCGTGAGGGCCAGCACCTGGTCCAGGAGGGAGAGCGCATCCCGCATCCCGCCGTCCGCCTTGCGCGCGATCATGCGGAGCGCGTCCTCCGGCGCCCGGATGCCTTCCGCCTCCAGGACCGCGGAGAGGCGTGCCACGATGTCCGCCACGCCGATCCGACGGAAGTCGAAGCGCTGGCAGCGCGAGAGGATGGGCGCCGCCGTCTGCTGGATCTTCTGGGGCTCCGTGGTGGCGAACACGAAGATCACCCGGGGAGGGGGCTCCTCCAGGATCTTCAGGAGGGCGTTCCACGCCTCCCGGGTGAGCATGTGCGCCTCATCGACGATGTAGACCTTGTACCGGCCATCGGCGGAAGGCGCGTACATCGCCCGCTCTCGGAGGTCCCGGGCGTCGTCCACCCCGCGGTTCGACGCGGCGTCGATCTCCACCACGTCCAGCGCGGTGTGCCCGCTCCAGATGCGGGTGCAGCTCTCGCAGGCGCCGCACGGCTCGCCGTCCTCGCCCCGGTTGGGGCAGTTGAGCGCCATGGCCAGCACGCGGGCCAGTGTGGTCTTTCCCACCCCTCTCGGGCCGCAGAAGAGGTAGGCGTGTCCGACGCGTCCGCCGGCCACCGCGCTCCGGAGCGTCTCACACACGTGCTCCTGCGTCGCCACGTCGGCGAAGGAGCGCGGCCGGTATTTCCTGGCTAGGGCGGTGTGGGCCAACGGCGTACCGTGATGCAACTGAGCCAGAGGGACACGCCCGGCTCCCCGAGCGCGGCGCCCGTGGGAGGGGGAGAAAGTGCCCCAGGCGACCCGCAGCGACGCGCACCACACTTACCGCTGCTACCTGCGGGGTCCTGACGGGATTCGTGGGCTTGCGCCCTGCGGACCTGGGGCACCGGAAGCTACCGGCGGCGGAAGGGGCGGTCAACGGACCGGGCGCCTGGATTCACCATCCGGGCCTCCAGGCGTCCTCCACGTGCTCCAGCTCCGGCGCGCCGCCGTCCCGCCGCAGACGCACCGCCACCACGTCGAAACGCACCTCCAGCCGCCGCACTTCCTCCGGCGGCATCCGGGCCAGGAAGTGGGCCGCCACCGCCTCGATCTCCCGGCGTTTACGCCACGTCACCGCCGCGAGGGGACCTCCGAATCGCGGACCGGAGCGCGTCTTCACCTCCACGAAGGCCAGCGTCCGCCCCCGCCGGACCACCAGGTCGATCTCGCGCCGGCCGAACCGGTAGTTGCGCGCCAGAATGCGCCACCCCGCCGCGTGCAGCGCGGCGGCGGCGACACGCTCGCCCCGTGCGCCGCGACGGTGGGGTCCGTACGCCGGGAGTTCGTCCATGCGGCATGGTCGCCGCCAACGCCGGGCGGCGCCATGGCCAGGGGGGCGTGCGCCCTCGTCGACCCCGCGGAGCGTCGCTTACGCGGTAGCGGCGTCGCGCAGCGGTTCGGTGACATGGCGCCCGATGGCTTCGGCGATGACCCGGATCTGCTCCATGAGCTCGGCAAACTGATCCGGATACAGCGACTGAGCGCCGTCGGAGCGCGCCGACGGAGGGTCGGGGTGCACCTCCACGATGAGGCCGTCGGCGCCCGCCGCCACCGCGGCGCGCCCCATGGGGATCACTTTGGAGCGGATCCCCGTCCCGTGGCTGGGATCGGCGATGATGGGCAGATGCGAGAGCGCCTTCACCACGGGGATCGCCGCGAGGTCCAGCAGGTTCCGGGTATGGTTGTCGAAGCTCCGGATCCCTCGCTCGCAGAGGATCACGTCCGGATTCCCCTCCGCCAGGACGTACTCCGCCGCCAGGAGGAACTCCTCGATGGTGGCCGACATGCCCCGCTTGAGGAGCACCGGCTTCCCGATGCGCCCGGCGCGTCTCAGCAGGGGGTAGTTCTGCATGTTTCGCGCGCCGATCTGGATGACGTCCGCGTACTCCGCCACCAGCTCGGCTCCCTCGGGATCCACCGCCTCCGTCACCACCGCCAGGCCCGTCTCTTCCCGGGCACGTGCCAGGAGACGAAGCCCTTCCTCGCCGAGCCCCTGAAAGGAGTACGGAGAGGTCCGGGGCTTGAAGGCACCACCCCGCAGCACGGTGGCGCCCATCTCCTTGAGACGGTGGGCGATTCCGATGATCTGCTCCTCGCTCTCCACCGCGCAGGGCCCCGCGATGACGGACACCTCCCGGTCCCCGAAGGTGGTGCCGTTGGGAAGGCGCACCACGGTGTTCTCCTCCCGCCACTCCCTGGACACCTGTTTGTACGGATGCGTGACAGGGATGACCTCCAGGACCCCGGGGAGCCCCTCCAGGCGCCCCGAATCCACGCGCCCATCGTTCCCGATGAGCCCCACGGCGGTACGCTGCCCCCCGGGAATGGGGCGGGCGTCGTAGCCCATGTCCTTGATCACCGTCACCACGCCCTCGATCTCGTCGGGCGTGGCGTTGTGCTTCATGA
>WGEM01000252.1 GCA_015492755.1 Gemmatimonadota bacterium
CCACCGGGACGTCCAGCGCCTCCTCCAGCGCCCGCGCCAGCTTCAGGGCGCTCACCGCCTTCAGGAGGCTGTAGAGCGGGCCGCCGAAGAGTCCGGGTTGCTGCCCCGTGGTGACGACGAACCCGCCGCGCTCCACGAAGCGCTCCAGGCGCGCCGGATCCCCTCCCGGCGGGACGCGCATGGCCTGTGCCGCCCGGGCGCGACCTTCGCGTCCGAACCGGGCGTCCACCTCCTCGGCCTTGGCGCGGTAGTCCTCGAGGCGGGTGTAGTGCCCCTCGTAAAAGCGACAGGCCGGCTCCTCCCCGTCGATGTATCCCCGCGCCACTTCGGCGCCGGCGGCGCGTCCGACATGGATCTCCATCAGGACCGTCCTTTGTGGTAAGGCTCACCGCGGAGGATGGTGCCGGCGCGGTAGAGCTGTTCGGCGAGGACCAACCTCGCGATCTCGTGGGGCAACGTCATCCGGGAGAGGGAGAGGGTACGCTCCGCCTCCGCCATGAGTTCCGGCGACAGGCCGAAGGCGCCGCCGATGAGGAAGGCCACCCCAGGCGCCGACCGCACCGCCCGCTCCTCCAGATACTCCGCCAGCTCCACCGAATCCATGGCCCGGCCCGTGCGGGTGAGCGCCACCCGTTCGAAGCCCGCCGGCACCAGGGCCCGCAGCCTCCGGGCTTCCTCCTCCATGATCCGCAAAGGATCCCCCTTTCCTTTCCGTACCCCGGCAGGCACCTCCCGTACCTCCAGCTTCCAGGCGCGCGCCGCCCGGGTCTCGTAGTCCGCCACCACCTCAGCCAGCGCGCCGCGAAGGCCGCCCACCGCCAGGACCATGACCTTCACGCCACCCTCCCCGCGATCCGTCGGAGCAGATGGAGCACGTCCGCTTCTCCCTCCTCCCACTGGATGGTCTCGTGGCGGACCCGCACGTCGCCCAGCCGCTGAACCCAGCCCTCCAGGCGTACCCCGTCCTTGGGCGTGGTCACCAGCGTCCGGCCGGCAACGATGCGCGCGATCCTCTCCACGTCCCGCCGATGGTAGGCGTGGTGGTCCCCCGGCGCCAGGAGCCGCGCCACCCGGATTCCCTCGGCGTGCAGACCCCCCAGGAAGGCCCGGGGACGGGCGATGCCCGCCAGCGCCACCACCGGCCCGGAGGGCGCATCCACCGGCCGTCCCTCCAGATCCCGCCACCCGGCGCACCGGAAGGCGAGCCGCGCCGTCACCGTCCCGGGCGCCAGGTAACGCCGGGCGGCCTCCAGCCTCCGGAGCGCCGCCCCGGGATCGGCGGTGCGGCGCGTCACCACCACGACGTCCGCCCGCGCCAGGGCCGCCGGAGGCTCCCGGTAGGGTCCGGCGGGGAGGAGCGGTCCGGGAAAGGGATCCTCCGCCGCCAGCAGCACCACGTCCATGTCACGGTGGAGCCGCCGGTGCTGGAATCCGTCGTCCAGGACCAGCGTACCCGCGCCCTTCTCCACCGCAGCGCGTGCCGCCCGCACCCGGTGGTGGTGGACCTCCACCCGGTGATCTCCCAGGAGGCGTCGGTGGAGCGCCGCCTCGTCCGTCCCGTAGCCCCGCAGGAGCACCGCGGGCCGCGCGCCCCACGACTCCAGTTGCGACGCCATCCACGCCGCCACGGGGGTCTTGCCCGTGCCGCCCACGGCGAGATTTCCCACGGAGACCACCGGCACGCCGGCGTGCTCCGCGGGAGCCAGGATCCGTGTCCGGAGCGCCACCCCACCGCCGTAGAGCCACGAGGCGGGGCGGAGCGCCAGCCCCGCCATCCGGAGGAGCGGCGGCGCCTCCCGGCCCCGCCAGATCTCCCTCAGGAGGCGCTCCACGGCGCCGCGGACCGTCACCGTGCCGCGGGCGCCACCGGTGCGCCCAGCCCCGCCGCCACCTCGTTCATCGCCGCCTCCAGCTCCGCCCCCACGGCCTCCAGCTCGCTTCGGTGGGCGTCCCGGGGCACGAACCTCGGCTCCAGGTACTCCACACGCACGGTGGAGAACGGCCGGGGGACGAGGAATCGGTCCCAGCTCCCCAGCCGCCAGCCGCGGGACGCGCCCACCACGATGGGCACGATGGGAAGTCCGGTGAGGCGGGCCACCGCCAGCGCGCCGGGCTTGAAGTGACCCGCGGGCCCCCGGGGGCCGTCCGGGCTCACGCCCAGATCCCTTCCCGCCCGCGCGGCCCGCACCAGCCCCTTCAGCCCTTTGATACCGCCGCGGGTGCTGGAGCCCCGCACGGTGCCGAACCCGTTCCGCCGGAGAATCCGGCTGATGTACTCACCGTCTCCGTGTTCGCTCACCAGAACCACGATCCGCTCGCCGCGATGCGCATGGACCAGGGGGAGGAGGTGACCGTGCCAGAAGACGAAGATCACCCGGCGGCCCTCCTCCCGGAGTCGCCGCAGCCGCTCCCGCCCCGCGAACGTCATGCGCGTGGTGGCGAAGAGCGCCGCCACCACGCCGGATCCCACCACGCCTCCGGCCTCGAAGCGGAGGTCACGCACGGGCACCTCCCCCTCCGCCGTCCATCAGCTCCACCGCCATACGGGCCACCCGCGCGGCGACACCCGGCTCACCCAGCCGCGCACGCACGCGCCGGAAGGCGTCGCGCTGCTGCAGAGCGGGTCCCCCGGGCTCCAGCAGCGCCAGGAGTGCCGGCGCCATCCGCCGGGGATCCATGGCGTCCTGGATGAATTCGGGGACCACCTCCTCGCCCGCCACCAGGTTGGGGAGTGAGACGAAGGGCACCCGGAGCACGCGCTTCACCACCTGCCAGGAGAGCGCCGACGTGCGGTACGCCACCACGTGGGGCAGCCCCGCCACCGCCGCCTCCAGCGTCGCCGTCCCCGACTTCACGAGCCCCGCGTCGGCCACGTGGAGAAGCTGCCAGGTGTCGCGGGTCCGGGGCAGATCCATGGCGGCATAGCTCCCGGGGTTCAGCGACACCACGGCGCCCACCACCGGCTGCACGTCGGGGCACGCCGCCACCACTCGACGGCACGTCTCGCGGAAGGGCGCCCCGTGGCGCGCCAGCTCGCCGGGGCGGGACCCGGGAAGCACCGCGAGGATGGGCCGCGCCGGGTCCAACCCCAGCCTCGCGCAGAACTCCGCCCTGCCGGCGGGCGCCGGTGCCCGATCCAGGATGGGGTGGCCCACGAACGACGCCCGCACCCCGTGGCGGCGCAGGAGCTTCACCTCGAAGGGGAGGATGGAGGCCACGGCGTCGGTGACTCCCGCCAGCGTACGGGCCCGACTTTCGCGCCAGGCCCAGACCTTCGGCGGAATGTAGTAGAGCACCCGGCGCCGAAGCCGCCTGGCTTCGGCTGCCACCCGGAGATTCAGCCCGGGGAAGTCCACGGGAACCACCAGATCGGCCGCCGCCACCACCTCCGCCAGCCGGCGCTCCAGATTCCGGAACCACGCCAGCCGCGACAGCACCTCGGCGAACCCCACCACCGCCAGCCGGTCGAGCCCCGCCAGGAGTTCGACGCCCTCCGCCTCCATCGCCGGGCCTCCGATCCCCGCGAAGTCCAGGCCGGGACGGAGCCCGCGCAGCTCCCGCACCAGGGCCGCGGCGTGCTGGTCCCCGGACGGCTCCCCCGCCAGCACCACGACGCGCCCGCCGCTCACTCCGGACTCAGAACCGCCAGCCGAGATACCAGATCACCACCAGTGTCACCGCCAGCAGGGTCAGGAGCTTCGAGGTGGACATCCCCTTGCGGGTGTCGATCCAGGCCCGCTTCCGCTGCCGGCGCATCTTGATGAGTGACATGGTGCCACCTCAGTCCCGCGTTCCCGTCACGATTCCGCGCTCGCTGGCGCGGATGAAGCTCAACAGGTGCTTCACCTCCGGGATGGGCTCCCCCGCTTCCTCCAGCCGCTCCATGGCGCGGGTGAGCGCCTCACCCGACTGGAAGAGGGCGCGGTAGGCCTGCTTGAGCGCGGCCCGTACCTCGGAGGAGAACCCCCGGCGGTCGAGTCCCACCGTATTGAGGCCGTAGAGCTTCGGAGGGTTGCCCGCCGCCCTGCAGTAGGGGGGTACGTCCTGAGCCACCCGGGAACCTCCACCCACGAAGGCGTGCGCCCCGATGCGTACGAACTGGTGGATCGGCGTCATCCCGCCCACGATGGCCCAGTCCTCGATGACGACGTGACCGGCCATGTTCACGGCGTTCGCCAGGATCACGTGGTTCCCGAGCTCACAGTCGTGCGCCACGTGCGTGTAGGCCATGAGGAGGCAGTCACTCCCCACCACCGTGCGCCCCGAAGCCGCGGTGCCCCGGTTCAACGTGGCGAACTCGCGGATCACCGTGCGGTCGCCCACCTCCAGCACCGTCCGCTCACCCTTGTACTTCAGGTCCTGCGGGTCGGTGCCCAGCACCGCGCCGTTGGCGATGCGGCAGTCCTCACCGATCCGTGTGTCGCGTTCCACCAGGACCCGCGGACCGATTTCCGTCCCGTCGCCCACCACCACGCCCGGCCCCACCAGCGCCCACGGACCCACCACCACGCCCGTCCCCAGCTCCGCCTCG
>WGEM01000253.1 GCA_015492755.1 Gemmatimonadota bacterium
CCACACGACAGCCTCCCACCGCCACGCAGCGGCGCAACATCGAGATCGCCGAAGGGGAGCTTCCGGCGCTGGAGCGGGAGCTGGCGGCGCTCATCGACGGACCGCTACGCGAGCTGGAGGAGGCGCTGGCCGCCGCCGGGGCGCCGTGGACGCCGGGAAGGAGGGTGGGGCGGTAGCGCGCGAGGAGTTGCCGCCACCGCCCCCGGGTGCCTCAGTACATCACCGCCAGGACTTCGCGCACCAGCTTCGTGGCGTCCTCGGCGAAGTCGCCGATGGCCTCGTGCATCTCCCGGAGGCGCTGACGGCGTAGCTTCAGCTCCTGGATCATGAGCAGCCGGATCTTCTCGGAAGACACCACCTTTTTCTCCAGGAGCTGAGCGGCTTCGCGCGCCTCGTCCTCGTTCTGGAGCGTGAGGGTCTCCTCGTGCGTCGCGTAGCGGGAGCCTTCGCGGCAGGAGTAGGCGACGGTGATCTCCACCGGCTCGTCCCACGAGCCCTCGTCCACCTGGCGCACCACGGCGGCCAGCGCCTTCTCCAGACGCCTGGACTCCGTCTTCTTCTCGGCCAGCTCGCGCTCCACCTCGTCCGCCATGTGCTTGGAGCCCGCGCGGGCCAGCGCCGAAACGTCCTTCAGCGCCGCCTGCACCGTGTCATCGCTCCGACCCAGCCAGCCCCGGAAGGAGGCGGCATGGGCCAGCGCGCGGCGGAGTTCCTCGCGCTGCCGCACGTTCAGTTGCCTGGCCTGCTCCATCCATTCCAACGCCAGTGACGCAAGCTTGAGCGCGGTGGGACGGGCTTCCCGGGACCGGGGGCCCACGGGCGTGACGGGAGTCGGGAGCTGCGTGTCGAGCGCGGGAATGATGGGACCTCCGGCTTGGGTGGCAGAGCGCACGGCGTAGCAGGCACGGCGCGCGCGAGATGCCCTTTACCCCGCGGACGCCCCGATGTGCCCTTCTCCCGCCCCGCTTCTCTCCACCTGCACGCATCGACGCGCGTAGTGCGCGTAGTCACGAAGCGGCAGGAAGGCCTGGTCGGTGCGTGCGCGGAGCACCAGAAAGCTGAAGACCACACTCAGCAACAGTCCGTTGAGCGCCACCACCGCCAGGAGCCCCGCCCCCAGGAGCGCCGCCACCGGCGCGCCCTCGCCCCGGTGCCACGCGGCGCCCAGGAGCGCCACCACACCCGCCAGCGCCGCCAGCACCAGTCCGGCGGAGCCCACCAGGAGACGGGCGCCGATCTCTTCGCCCCAGACGCTCATGGCGGCAAGCCCGTGCCGGACCAGCGCCACGAAGTCCATCTTGCCCCGCCCGCGCAGCCTCCGCCCGCGGGGGGTGGGGACCTTCAGCATGGGGATGCGCGCCTTTTCCACGGCGGCGGCGTAGTGGTGCCCCATCTCCGGGAGCCCCATGAGCCGGTCCAGCGCCCCCCACGACATGGCGCTGAAGTTGCCCACCTCCACCCGCCGTCCGGTGAAGACGCGGTGGAAGACGCGGAAGGCGTGGTACATGAGGCGGAAGAGGAGGCTCTCGGAGCGGCGGGCCCGCTTGGCGAAGACCACCGCCCGATGGCCCGCCTCCGGCACCTTCGCCAGCAGCCCGGGCACGGACTCGGGCCGGTCCTCGCCGTCGCCGTCCATCACCACCACCGCGTCCGCCTCCCGGTGCTCGTGGGCCCAGGCCAGCCCCACGGCGATGGCGCGCTGGTGGCCCACATTGCGGCGGAGCTCCAGGACGTCCAGGCGCGCGATTCCCTCCGGCGGTGGGCCCAGATCGACCTCCCACGGCTCGGTGGAGCCGTCGTCCACCAGGAGCACCTCCGCCCGCCACCCCTCCCGCCGCGCCACCGTGCCGAGATCGTAGAGCAGGAGCCCGGCCGCCTCCCAGTCGTCGAAGACGGGGATCACGAAGAGGACGGAGCGGAGGGAGGAGCTCATGTGCGCGCGGGGTATGGCCATGAAGGGCGGTGGCGGTCCGGGCACCATCAATGCTCAGACCCGGCCCCTCCGGCAAGTCGGCCACCGGCGGCTCCATCCCTTTACGCGCCCGCGTACCCCGTCGTACCGTGTCGGCCATGAAGACGCACCTCCTTGCCCTTCTCCTCCCCGCCGTCCTCCTCGGCGCGCCCGCCGCCCTGGCCCAGACCACCGCCTTCGTGGGCGGCGTGGTGTGGGACGGCACCGGCGCCCCCGCCCGCGACGATCTGACGTTGGTGGTGGCAGACGGTCGCATCCGGTCGGTATCGGAGGCCGGCGATGTGCCGCCGGGCGCCGAGATCGTGATGCTGGACGGCGCCTTCGTGATGCCGGGACTCATCAACGCCCACGGCCACGTGAGCGGCCGCTGGGCGCCCGACGGCGTGCGCGACGAAGACGCCCGCATCCGCGGTGATCTGGAGCTCTACGCCCGCTACGGCGTCACCACCGTGCTGAGCCTGGGCGACAGCGAGGCGGTGCTCCGCTTCAAGGGGTCGGCCGACCCGCGGGCGGCGCACGCGCGCCTCCTGGCCGCCGGTCCGGTGGTCTCCGCGCGCGATCCCGCCGGGGCGCGCGCCCGGGCGCTGGCCAACGTCGAGGCGGGTGCCGACTTCCTGAAGCTCCGTGTGGACGACAACCTGGGCACCGTCGAGAAGATGCCCTGGGAGGCGGTGCAGGCGGTGATGGACGTGGGGCGTGCGCGCGGCGTGCCGGTGGCGACGCACCTCTTCTACCTGGAGGACGCCAGGCGGCTCCTGGAGATGGGGAGCGGGCTCCTGGCGCACTCGGTGCGCGACACCACGGTGGATGAGGCCTTCGTGGAGGAGCTCAAGACCTCGGGCGTCTGCTACGTCCCCACGCTGGTGCGGGAGGTGAGCACCTTCGTGTACGAGGCGCGCCCCGGCTTCTTCGATGAGGAGTTCTTCACGCGCTTCGCCGACAGCGCGGAGGTGGCGCGCCTCAGCGACCCGGAGTTCCAGCGCCGCGTGCGGGAGAGCGAGGCGGCCAGGCGCTACCGCGTCGCGCTCATCCAGGCCATGGACAACCTGAAGATCCTCGCCGACGCGGGCGCGCGCATCGCCTTCGGCACCGATTCGGGACCCGCGGGGCGCTTCCCCGGCTTCTTCGAGCACATGGAGCTGGGGCTCATGGTGGGGGCCGGCCTCACCCCCCAGCAGGCGCTCCTGGCCGCCACACGCGACGCCGCACGCTGCCTCGGACTGGACGACCGCGGGACGCTGGAGCCCGGGAAGTGGGCGGACTTCCTGGTGCTGGACGCCAACCCCCTGCGCATGATTACCAACACCAAGACGCTGCGGCAGGTCTACGTGGCGGGCGCACCCCTGCTGGACGCGCCCGACGAAGGGCCCGGCGGTTGAGCGGGCGGGGGCGACGGGCTCCCCCGCCGCACATCAGATCCCGTCGATGATGGCGTTCAGCGTGGCGCTGGGGCGCATCGCCAACGCGGTGCGCCGGACATCGGGCTTGTAGTAGCCGCCGATGTCCTGCGGCGAGCCCTGCGCGGCGTTGAGTTCGGCCATGATGGTGGCTTCACCCTCCACCAGCCCCTCCGCCACCGGCCCGAAGCGCTCGGCGAGCGCAACGTCATCGCGCTGACTCGCCAGCGCCTCCGCCCAGTAGCGCGTCAGGTAGTAGGTGCTTCCGCGGTTGTCGATCTCGTGCACCTTGCGCGACGGTGACCGACCATCCCGCAGGTAACGCGCCGTCGCCTCTTCCAGAGCGTCGCCCAGGATGTCGGCCGCCGCGTGTCCGAAGGCACGGGCCAGGTGATGGAAGGACTCCGCCAGCGCCATGTACTCGCCCAGCGAGTCCCACCGGAGATGCCCCTCCGCCAGAAACTGCTGGACGTGCTTCGGGGCCGACCCGCCGGCGCCGGTCTCGAAGAGACCGCCGCCCGCCAGAAGGGGCACGATGGAGAGCATCCGCGCGCTGGTGCCCAGCTCCAGGATGGGGAAGAGGTCGGTGAGGTAGTCCCGCAGCACGTTTCCCGTCACCGAGATGGTGTCCTCCCCCCGCCGGATGCGCTCCAGCGAGTACTTCATGGCGTCCACCGGGGCCATGATCTCCAGCGTGAGCCCCTCCGTGTCGTGATCCTGGAGGTAGGTGCGCACCTTCCGGATGAGCTCGGCGTCGTGGGCGCGCGACTCGTCCAGCCAGAAGACGGCGGGCTGGCCGGTGGCCCGCGCCCGCGTCACCGCCAGCTTCACCCAGTCGCGCACCGCCAGGTCCTTCGTCTGGCACGCCCGCCAGATATCCCCCTCCTCCACCTCGTGCTCCGTGAGCACGCGGCCCTCGGCGTCCACCACGCGCACCCGGCCCGCCCCGTGGATCTCGAAGGTCTTGTCGTGAGAGCCGTACTCCTCCGCCTTCATGGCCATGAGCCCCACGTTGGAGACGCTCCCCATGGTGGCGGGGTCGAACTGTCCGTGGGCCTGACAGTCCTTCACCACGGCGTCGTAGATGCCGGCGTAGCTGGAGTCGGGGATCACCGCCTTGCAGTCCTGCAGCTCGCCCCGTGCGTTCCACATCCGGCCGCCGTCGCGGATCATGGGCGGCATGGACGCGTCGATGATGACGTCGCTGGGCACGTGGAGGTTCGTGATGCCCCGGTCCGAATCCACCATGGCCAGGTCGGGGCCCTCCTCCAGCGCCCGCCGGATGTCCGCCTCGATGGCGGCGCGCTCCTCCTCCGGAAGCGTCGCGATCTTGGCCAGGATGTCGCCCAGGCCGTTGTTGGGGTCGGCACCCACCGCGTCCAGGGCGTCGGCGTGCTTCTCGAAGACGTCGGCGAAGAACACCCGCACCGCGTGCCCGAAGATGATGGGGTCGGAGACCTTCATCATCGTGGCCTTGAGATGGATGGAGAAGAGCACGCCCCTGGCTCTGGCGTCCTCCACCTCCTCCCGCAGGAAGGCCACCAGCGCCCGCTTGCTCATGTACGTGGCGTCCAGCACCTCACCCTCGGTGAGCTCCAGCCCCTCCTTCAGCACCGTCACCGTGCCGTCGGGCGCCACGTGCTCGATGCGCGCCGTGGTAGCCGCGGGCACCGTCACCGACACCTCGTTGTGGCGGAAGTCGCCCCCGTCCATCGTGGCCACATGGGCGCGGGAGTTGCGGGGCCACGGCTTCATCTTCGGCGGGTTGGCGCGGGCGAACTCCTTCACCGCCCGCGGAGCCCGCCGGTCGGAGTTCCCCTGACGGAGCACCGGATTCACCGCGCTCCCCTTCACCCGGTCGTAGCGCGCGCGGATGGCACGCTCCTCGTCGGTGGCCGGCTCCTCGGGGTAGTCGGGGAGCGCATATCCCTGCGCCTGAAGCTCCGCGATGCACGCCTTGAGCTGCGGCACGGAGGCGCTGATGTTCGGCAGCTTGATGACGTTGGCCTCCGGCGTGTTCACCAGCCGGCCCAGCTCCGCCAGGTCGTCGGAGACGCGCTGATCCTCCGGGAGCAGCTCCGACAGGGCCGCAAGCGTCCGCCCAGCCAGCGAGATGTCGCGCGTCTCCACCGGCACCTGCGCCGCGCCGGCGAACGCCCGGATCACGGGCAGAAACGCGTGGGTGGCCAGCATGGGGGCCTCGTCGGTCCACGTGTAGATGATGGGCGGAATCCTGGACATGGGCATCGGGGCTGAGGGTGTCGGTTGCGGAACCGCCGCGGAGGGAGGGCGTCCGGGCGCGCTCGGAATATAGG
>WGEM01000254.1 GCA_015492755.1 Gemmatimonadota bacterium
GCCTTGGACACCGCGTGCCGGATGGCGTCCCTGGCCGCGGCGGACAGTCCGGCCTCCCGGGCGGCCACGGCGCCCTTGACCTCCTTGGCGCCCAGTCGCTCGATGACCCCGATGACCGCGTCCAGGGCCTTCGCCTTGGCGCGCCCCCACGAGGTCAGCTTCACGATGGTGAGCAGGGTCACGAGGAGCGTGGCGAAGAGCTCCTTGTTCTCCAGCACGAAGATCACGATTCGCTCAAGCTGTTGCATGGTCGTTTCCTCCTTCACTCTGCAGCGCCTTCTCCAGCGCCACGTACTTTCCGTCGAGACGCGCCCAGCGGGCCCGGCCGCCCCGCACGTCCACGTGGATGAACCCCTGCTGCGGGTAGAGGCCGATCCCGCCGTTCCTGAAGGCCTCCACCTGCTCGGCCAGCCGGTACATCCGCTCGGGCGAGAGTCCTTTCACCACGATGTCCGCGGCCTCGCCGAGCAGGTGCCGGCTCCTGCGCGCCCCGCCGACCTCCCGGTTGTGCTTCTCGCAACGGAACCCGCTGTTGACGCGGACCGGCACGCCGGCCAGGTCACGCAGCTCCTGGAGCGCTTCCACCAGGCGCATGTCGACGTCCGCCCGGCCGCAGCACGGGCACGCGAACTCGGATCGGGAAAAGTTCCGGGTCAGATCTCCCATGGTCCGTCACCTCCTGTGGTCAGCGCCGTTCGCCGGTGTCGGCGTCGATGGTCACCATCGCGGGCGGTTCCTCGGCCGGTGCGGGCGGCGCTTCCTGGTCGTTCCGCTTGCCCTTGGCCTCGTCAGACTTCTCGCCCGCACCCTTGCCCAGGGCGTTCTTCTTGAGCCGGAGTTCGCAGTGGTATCCGCCTTCGCCGATCACGTGGCGGACGGAATGGCAGTAGTAGACGCCGGAGAACTTCCGCCCGACGCCCTTGACCTCCACGTTCTGCTTGGCCCGCAGCGTGGGGATGCCGATGGTGACCGCAACGGCCTCCACCTGGCGGAGCTCGGCCTCCTTGAACCTGCCCTCGGCGAGGTCCTGGGCCGGTTCCTGCCGCGGCTCCTCGTGGAAGCCTTCGGACCGTTCGAAGCTCGGGACGATCTGCCCCGACTCCTGCTCCTTGTAGCGGGCCTCTCCGGTGTTGCCGTCCACCAGGTAGGTGCGCCTGCCCAGCGAGGTGCGCTCCGGCGTGGTCTCGTTGCTCGCCTTGTGCTCGACCGGTTCCTTCTTGCGCGGGTCGACGCCCACGGCCCTGGTCTCGACACCGGGCCCCTTGGCGCCCTGGGATTGGGTGGAGGGCCGGAAAGAGCGCAGGACCCCCTTCCGGTCGGTGAAGTACTCCAGGACCACCGCCGGTTTCTGCTCGAGCTCCCGCGGGTGGAAGTGCAGCTCGTCGTCCTGGATGTAGAAGACGTAGCCGGTGACCCCGTCGCCGTCCCGGTCGCGGGCCTTGGCCGCGAGCTCCTTGAGGAACTGGGCGTCCGAGACGTTGCTCTGCACGACCCGCAGGTGGCGTCCCTTGGTGGGGGTCACCACCGGGGTGAGCCCGTTGGCGGCGGCGATCTCCTCGGCGATCTCGGAGTAGAGGATGCCGGGCGGCGGCTTCTTCCAGACCTTCTGGTTCTCCTGGCCGGCCAGCTTGAAGCCCTTGTCGTAGGCCTTGATGCGGATCGTGGGGTCGCCGTTCTCGGGGAAGTCGTAGTCGATGTCCTTGATGACCGCCTTCTTGCGCGGCGAGAGGTCGCCCACGTACCCGAAGCGGGCCACGATCTCGTTGCCCTCCTGGAAGAGCGGATCGTCCACGAACTGGAGGTTGCGGTCCGTGACGGACAGCTCCAGCACGTCCAGCTCCTCCTCGTTGTCCTCGAAGACGAACGAGGTGATCTCCTGCGTGATGTCCGCGGACAGGGTCCGCCCCTCGATCTGGATCAGGAACGTCGGTTTGAAGGTATCGAGATCCATGCGCCGTACTCCGGTCGAGCCGCCGTCAGGCGGCACCCACCGGATACTTACCGGCGCACGGACGAAGGTGTCGGGACGGGTGGATGGTGAGGACGTTCAGCCCGGTCGAGGAATGCGGTCGCCAAGGGTCGCGCCCTACGCCAGGAGGCGCATGTAGACGTGGTCCGTGGAAGGGATGCGCAGCACCGTCCCGGGCTCGAGCTCCAGGGGGAAGAAGATGTCGTTGTAGTCGCAGATGACCCACCACAGGTCGGCCCGTCCCAGGTA
>WGEM01000255.1 GCA_015492755.1 Gemmatimonadota bacterium
AAGAGACAGCCCGTGCGGTGAGCGCACCCCCACCTTCGATCTGGGCGACCACGTAGCCACGGCGCTACGGGCCGCCGAGGCGGCGGGCGTGGTGGTGGCGGCGGGCCGGATCTACGAGTCCGACTGCATCGCGCGGGCGCTGTACGAGCTGGGCAGCGACGCACCGGCGGCGGCAGGCGACGCCGACGATCCCGCCCGGAGGGACTTCGTGGAGCGCTTCCGCCGCGTGGTGGGACGTGACGACCCGCACCACGGTGACGCGCTGGCCTTCACGCCGCACCACCCGCGTCCCATGCACATGGCGCGGGTGCAGGACGGTCGTGTGGTCCCGGCGGACCGCACGCCGTGACGCGGCGTGGGGCGCCGGGCCGCGGACCCCGGCTCACGGTGCGGCGAGCCCTCACGCTTCTGGGCGTCTCCGCGCTCCTGTACGTGGCGGTGCTGGGTGGCCTCCTCCAGTTCGTCGTCTACCCTCAGGTGGACGCGCTCCGCCAGAAGACCGAGGCATCGCTGGAGGCGCACGAGGCCATCGAGAACCAGCTCGTCCGCGTGAACGCGTCGGTGCTACGCGTCGAGCGCGTGCTTCGCTCGGCGCGGGACGGTCGCCCCGTCCACGCCGACACCGTCCGGGCGCTCCGGGAGGATCTGGCTTCCCTTCTGGAGGCCATCTCCGAACCCGACGTCCCCGCTCTCTACCCCCATCTGGGCGACGAGGTGCGCATCCTCCTGGGGCGCGCCGCCGCCTCCCAGATCGAGGTGGCCTCCGGGCTGGCGGAGTCCGTCGAGCTCCTGGCGGAGGGACGGCGCACGGAGGCCATCGCGCCGCTCATGGCGGCGTCGAGTCCGTGGGACGAGGCCACCGCCCATCTTCGTGCGGCCCGCCGCCAGGCCATGGAGGCGCTCGCCCGCCAGGAGGCGGAGCTCGCCGGCACGTTGACCGCCGGTGCGCTCCTCACGTGGGTCTGGCTGGCGGGCTGGCTTCTGGCGTTCGCCGGGGCGGCGCTCTTCCTGCGGCGACGCATGTACCGGCGCCTGGCGGAGCTGGAGAGGCGGATGGCGGAGGTGGCGGAGGGGCGGTTCGACGTCACCGTCGAGGTGCAGGAAGACGATGAAATCGGGCGTCTGGGTACGCTCTTCAACCAGATGACGCAGGTGCTCCTGGATCGCGCGGCGCGCGAGGAGCAGCGACGCATGGACATCGTCCAGCGATACAGCCACCTGCTGGACGAAGCGGGGCTGGAGATCTATGCGCTGGACCCCCGGACGCTGCGGGTGCGCGAGCTCAACCGACGGGCGAGAGGAAACCTGACGCTTGCCGAAGAGCGCCTCGCGACCCTCTCGATGTACGACGTGTGGACGGCGCCCCGCCCGCTCATCGACGAAACCCTGGCCCCGCTCCGCTCGGGCGAGCGCCCGGAAGCGACGCTCCTGACGGAGCAGCGGCGCGGCGACGGCTCCACCTACCCGGTGGAGGTGGTACTCCTTGCGGCGCCCGACGACGATCCGCCCACGCTCATGGCGCTGGTGCACGACCTCACCGACCGTCAGAGACTGGAACGGGTTCAGGACCGCATCGCGCGCTTCGTACTGGAGAAGCGTCGTATCCTCCAGGGCGGTGAGCCTGAGGAGGTGCTCGGTGCCATCACGGAGTTCGCCAGTGAGCTCCTGGACGTGCGTCGCGCCAGCATCTGGACGCTGGTTGGGGATCGCATCATCTGCCGCGACGGCTACGACCGGGCCGAGGGTGCCCACACGCGAGGCGAAGAACTCCTGAAGCGCGACTATCCCGAGTACTTCCGCGCCCTGGCCCGCGGGGAGCCCATCGCGGCGGAGGACGCCCGCACCGATCCACGGACGGCGTCGCTCTTCCAGGACTACCTGGGCCCTATGGGCATCGGCGCTATGCTGGACACGCCCATCGAGGTGGACGGGCGTCTCCACGGGGTGATCTGCCTTGAGCACGTCGGTCCCCCCCGGGCGTGGTCGCAGGAGGACCGGGCCACCGGCGCCATGCTGGCCGACTTCGTCGCTCAGGCTTTCGAGCTGGAGCAGCGGCGCTCCGCCGAACGGGCACTCGCCGATTCGGAGGCCCGCCTGAGGCGCACCTTCGAAACGGCGCCGGTGGGGCTTGCGGAGGTGGATCTGAAGGGACGCCTGGTCCAGGTGAACGCCAAGCTGGTGGAACTCCTGCGCGCCACGCGCGAGTCGGTGGTGGGTCGACCCTGGCACGAGTTCGTCCACCCCGACGACCTGCCCCGGGTGCGCGCTGCCGCGGAGGGCCTGGGTACCGGAGCGCTGGGTAGCTACCACCGGGAAGTGCGCCTCCAGACCGCCGGTGGCGCCCCCGTCTGGGTGGACGCCAGCGCGAGCCCCATTCGGCACGGAGGGGATACGCCCGCCGGATTCCTCCTGGCGCTGGCGGATGTCTCTGAAGCCCGCGAACTCCGCTCCCAGCTGGCGCACACCGAGAAACTGGATTCCATCGGGCGACTGGCGGGAACCATCGCGCACGATTTCAACAACGTGCTCACCACCATCGTGGGCGCCGCCGATCTCTTGCGTTCCAGCATCCCGGAGGGCTCGGTGGACCGGCACGAGGTGGAGCAGATCCTGGAGGCGGCGGAGCGGGCCCGGACGCTCACCCGACAGCTCCTCACCTTTTCCAGAGCGCGGGTCACCGACCCGCGGATCATCGACGTGGACGCCGCCGTCCAGCGCAGCGTCCAGTTCCTCCGCCGCTCGCTGGGCGAGCGTATCGCGCTCACCGCGGACCTGAGCGCCGAAGGAGCCACCGTGCGCCTGGGTGACGGTCAGATCGAGCAGGTCCTCATGAATCTGGGGATCAACGCCCGGGACGCCATGCCCGAGGGCGGCACCGTCACGGTGCGCACCCGGAAGCTGCCCGGTGACGCCCTGGTGCCGGCCTGGACGGACGTGGAGGCGGAGGCGTGGGTGGAGATCGCGGTGGAGGACTCAGGCGTGGGCATCCCCGAGGAGGACCTGGAACACATCTTCGAACCCTTCTTCTCCACCAAGCGCGAGGGTGAGGGCACGGGAATCGGACTGGCGTCGTGTTACGGCATCATCCGGCAGGCCGGGGGGACCATCGAGGTAGACAGCGAGGTGGGACGAGGCACCACCTTCCGTGTCCTCCTACCCGCAGCCGGTCTGCCCGCCGACGCGCCCGCGGCGGACAGACCTTCCGAGGAGGAAGCCCACGAGGGCCGGGAGCGCATCCTGCTGGTGGAGGACGACGACGCCATCCGGCTCATGGTCCTGCGCGCGCTCACCATGCGCGGCTACGAGGTCCTCACCGCGGCCGACGGCGTGGAAGCGTTGGAGCTGGTTCACGATGACGGCGGCACCGTCGACGTCCTGGTGACCGACACCGTCATGCCTCGCATGGGCGGACCCGAGCTGGCGCGCCGTCTCCGGGCGCGCTTCCCGGAGCTGGTGGTGCTCTTCGTCTCCGGCTACCCCGCAGACTCCCTGGAGGAGCTGCAGGGTGCCGGAGACCACTTTCTCGCCAAGCCTTTCACCCCCACGGAACTCGTGTCCCGGCTCCAGGAACTCCTGGCCCGGCGCCCGCCGCCGTGGGCGGACGAGGAGTAGCTGGCGGCTACGCCCCCTCCGCCTCCGCAGCGCGGGCCTCCGCCACCTTCTTCGCCACATCCGGCGGCGCGGGCTCGTAGCCGGCGAAGCGGCGGGTGTGGTACGCGCGTCCCTGCGTGAGTGATCGCAGCGTGGCCGCGTACTTGTACAGCTCCGCTTCCGGCACCATCGCACGGATGGTGGTCTTGCCCTCGCCCGGTTCCATCCCCTGCACCCTGCCGCGGCGCGACGTGAGGTCGCCCATGATGTCCCCCACGTACTCGTCGGGGGTCACCACCAGCACCTCGATCACGGGTTCCAGGAGCTGCGGCCCGCACTTCGGTGCCACGTTCTTGAACGCCAGCGCGCCCGCCAGCTTGAACGCGATGTCGGAGGAGTCCACCGAATGGTACGATCCGTCGTAACACTCCGCGGAGAAGTCCACCACGGGATATCCTGCGATGACACCCTTCTGCGCCGCCTCCTGGATCCCCTTGTCCACCGACGGCAGGTACTTGGAGGGGATGACGCCACCCTTGATGGAGTCGATGAACTCGTAGCCCGAGCCTCTCGGCCGGGGTGAGAGGCGGATCCAGCAGTCGCCGAACTGGCCGCGTCCTCCGGACTGCTTCTTGTGCCGCCCCTGTCCCTCCGCGGTCCTGGTGATGGTCTCGCGGTACGCAATCCTGGGCTGCTCGGTGACGATCTCAACGCCGTACTTGCGCTTCATGCGCTCGAACTGGACCTCCAGGTGCAGCTCGCCCACACCGCGGGCGATGGTCTGCCCCAGTTCGGGATCGTACGCCGCCGTGAAGGTGGGATCTTCCTCGTGGATCCTGGGGATCACCTCACCCAGCTTGTCTTCGTCGTGGCGCGCGGCGCCCCGGATGGCGATGGAGATGTCCGCCTTCGGGAACTCGATGGGCTCCAGCTTGATCATGTGTTCCCGGTCGGTGAGCGTGTCATTCGTGTGGGTGTTCTTCAGCTTCGCCACCACTCCGATGTCACCCGCGTGCAGGCGCGCCACCTCGTGGCGCTCCTTCCCGAAGGGAATGCTCAGGTGCGTGAGCCGCTCCGTCTGCCCGTTGGACGCGTTCACCACCTCGTCGCCGTTGGCCACCGACCCCGAGAAGATGCGGAAGAACGAGAGG
>WGEM01000256.1 GCA_015492755.1 Gemmatimonadota bacterium
CCCCCTCCCACCCCTGGCACGCTTGGGGCCACGCCGGGTAGCTTTGGGAGACCGGTACCGGCGAGACGCACTCGCCGGACTGCCGCCCTCGAGTGTACGCGATGGGATGCCATGACCCGAGTACGCGCCCGTTTCTTTGCCGCCTACCGGGACCGCTTCGGCGTCTCGGAGCTGGACGTGGAGCTGGACGACGGCGCGCGCGTGGAAGATCTGGTGCGGACGCTCCGCCAGCGCGGCACCCCCTTCGACGCGCTCCCGGACGCGCCGGCGGTGGCGGTGAACCGCACGTACGCGTTCCTGGATGAACCGCTCTCGGAGGGCGACGAGGTGGCCTTCATCCCGCCGGTGGCCGGAGGCTGAGGTGTACGCCAGGGTGAGCCGCAACCCCATCGATCCCGCCGAGGTGCTGCGGCGGGTGGGCGAGTCGGAAGATGGAGCCGTGCTCCTCTTTCTCGGCGTCGTGCGCAACCACGCGGACGGGCGGTCCGTCTCGGGCATGGAGTACGAAGCCTACGAGGAGATGGCCGGGGAGGTGCTGGCGGAGATCGCCGCCGAGGCGGCGGAGCGGCTGGGCACCGACCGCGTGGCGGTGGTGCACCGCTGGGGAGCTCTGCGTGTGGGAGAGGTGAGCGTGGCGGTGGCGGTCTCCAGCCCCCACAGGGCGGAGGCGTACGACGCCTCACGCTACGTCATCGAGGAGATCAAGCGCCGACTCCCCGTCTGGAAGCGCGAGCACTACGTCGAAGGCGACGCCGCGTGGGTGGCGGGCGAGACGCCGCCCGGGACGGGACAGCGATGGGAGGTCCCGCAGGAGGCGGGGGCGTACCGGGACGGCCGAACCGGAGGGGGGGCGCCGTGAAGGATTCCTTCGGCAGACGGGTGGAGTACCTCCGCGTCTCCGTCACCGACAAGTGCAACCTGCGCTGCGTGTACTGCATGCCCCTGGAGGGCCTGGCGTGGCTGAGGCGCGACGAAATCCTCGCCTACGAGGAGATCGCGGCGGTGGTCCGCGTCATGGCGGGCATGGGGCTCAAGCGTGTCCGCATCACCGGAGGTGAGCCTCTGGTGCGGCGGGACGTGGCGCGACTGGCGCGTCTCATCTCCGAGGTGGAGGGCATCGAGGACCTCTCGCTCTCCACCAACGCGGTGCTCCTGGCGGAACAGGCGCAGGACCTCTTCGACGCCGGGGTGCGGCGGCTGAACGTCTCGCTGGATTCCCTGCGGGAGGACCGGGTGGAGGCCATCGCGCGGCGGTCCGGCGTCTACCGCCGGATCTTCGAAGGGCTCGACGCGGCGGAGGCGGTGGGGTTCGATCCCATCAAGATCAACGTGGTTCTCATGCGGGGTGGAAACGACGACGAGATCGAGGACTTCGCCCGCATCACCCGGGAGCGCCCCTGGCACGTGCGCTTCATCGAGCTGATGCCCACCGGCTCCAACCTGGAGCTCAGCCGGAAGAACTTCATCTCGTGCTTCGAGGCGCTGGAGCGGGTGCGGGCCATCGACGCGCTGGAGCCGGTGGAGGGCCCGCCGGGAAACGGCCCCGCCACGTACTATCGATTTCCGGACGCGCCGGGGACTGTGGGCGTGATCACGCCCATGAGCCACACCTACTGCGAGCGCTGCAACCGCATGCGCCTCACCGCCTCGGGACAGCTCCGTCCCTGCCTTTTCGGCGACATCGAGACGGACCTCCGGTCGGCGCTTCGCGAGGGGCGCGACATCGCCCCGCTCATCGAAGAAACGCTGCGCATCAAGCCGGAGCGGCACTACCTCATCCAGGGGAGCGACGCCGGCTCCGGCGGCCTGGTGGCGCTCTCCCAGACGGGGGGCTGACACCCCGCTCCGGACCGGCCTACCGGGGCCCAGGGCCGCGCGAAGGGCCTGCTCGACGGTGACGGGTAGACCGTTGCGGCACCCCTGTATACACTCCTGTGGGATCGCGTCCGATCCCTTCGTCAACGTCCGAGCAATCCTGCCGGGGAGCGGAATACAGCCATGAGCGTCAAGAAGATCACCGTCGTGGGCGCGGGGCACGTGGGAGCCACCTGCTCGCAGCTCATCGCCCTCAAGGAGCTGGCGCGGGAAGTCATCCTGGTGGACATCGCCGAGGGAATCCCGCAGGGCAAGGGCCTCGACCAGTGGGAGAGCGCGCCCATCGAAGGGTTCGACACGCGCGTCTACGGTGCCAACGATTACGAGCGCTCGCACGACTCCGACATCTTCATCGTCACGGCGGGCGTGGCGCGGAAGCCCGGAATGAGCCGGGACGATCTCCTGAAGATCAATGCCGGGGTGATCCGCTCGGTGAGCGAGGAGATCAAGCGCGTGGCGCCCGACGCCATCGTCATCATGGTCACCAACCCCCTGGACGTCATGGCGCAGGTGGCGCTCGAGACCACGGGCTTCCCGCGCGAGCGCGTCATCGGCATGGCGGGCGTGCTGGACACCGCCCGCTACCGGTCGTTCATCGCGCTGGAGTTGAACGTCTCGGTGGAGGACATCCAGGCGCTGGTGCTGGGCGGCCACGGCGACACGATGGTCCCGCTGGCCAGCTACACCTCGGTGAGCGGCATCCCCCTCACCCAGCTCCTGGACCAGGAGCGCATCGACGCGCTGGTGGAGCGCACCAGGAAGGGCGGCGGTGAGATCGTGTCGTACCTCAAGACGGGGAGCGCGTATTACGCGCCCGCCGCCGCCGCCGTGCAGATGACCGAAGCCATCGTGAAGGACAAGCGCCGGATCCTGCCGTGCGCGGCGTGGCTCCAGGGAGAGTACGGCATGAGGGATCTCTACCTGGGTGTTCCGTGCCTGCTGGGCGAGGGCGGCCTTCTGAAAGTCATCGAGGTGGAGCTCAACGACGAGGAGCGCGCTGCGCTGGACAAGAGTGCCGAGCACGTGCGCTCCACCGTCGCGGCGTTGAAGGCGCTGGAGGGTTGACGCCCGCGCCGGCCGGCTCCATACTCGCCGCATGATGATCGTGCATCGCAACCCGAATCCCAACGACAACCGCAATCCCCGCGGGGATCGCGGCGACGGGCTCGTGTAGCAGCGCGACATCAGACACGAGACGGCCGCGATCCCGGGGAGGGGTCGCGGCCGTTTTCATTGGTGCCTTCAGGGTGCGGTTCGGCGTGCCGATCCTGCCCCGAGGGACGTGCACCACCCGGGGAAGGGCGGTGCGAGGGAAGGAGATGGGGTGTAGCTCAACTGGCAGAGCGCCTGGCTGTTAACCAGGAGGTTGCAGGTTCGAACCCTGCCGCCCCAGTACCGTAAGCGCAAGCGCCGCAAGGCCTTTTGGCCCTGCGGCGCTTCCTGCGTTCGGGCACTGTGTCCGGAGACGGCCTGGCGG
>WGEM01000257.1 GCA_015492755.1 Gemmatimonadota bacterium
CCCCGCTCCAGCGGTACGTCGTCGGAGGGCGGAGCCTGGGCGTGCAGCGGCGCCGACAGGGCGAGCGCGGTGAGTACGGTGCAGGAGCGGCGCGCCCGCCGTGTACGGGACTCAGTTCGCCGGGAGGGGGTAACGCTCCAGGTACGCCAGGTCGAAGTCGTCAAACGCCACCACATAGACCGACTCCTTCCCGAAAGACACCACGCGTTTTCCGTTCGCGAGCGTATACGTGGCCACGCGCCGCCCGTTCCGGTGGAAGAGGTCGTATGTGGTGGAGTCGCCGGCTTCCACGTGGCGGCGCACCCACGCCCGACCCAGCGGGTCCACCAGCACGCGGCCTCCGTAGATGGGCGGCTTCGTCTCCGGCCACTCGTACTGGTCGATCTCGCGCCGCGTGGAGGCGGGCCCTCCCCGCATGAAGGTGGTCCGGACCGCCCCGTTCTCGATGGAGACCGCCACGCTCACGCCCCCGCCGGACTGGCCCGATTCCCGCAGCCACTCCTCCTTCTCGGCGGTGCGCACCCGGACCGGCCGGAGGGGAACGGCGGGCCCGCGCGTCACCGTGCCGTCGGGCGCGATCCACTCCAGGTGGTAGTCCCCCGCACGGGCGATGACCAGCGTGCCGTCCGGCGCCACCCCCCAGGCGTCCTGGGGGGTGAGAGGCAGGAGGGACACCTGCACGTTCCGGTTGTTGCCGCTCCCCAACTCGGTGACCTTGCGGTCCTCGATCTTGAAGGTGGCCACGGGCACGGCCTCACCCGTGGCGCGATCGATCTTCAGGATGTGGGCGGAATCCGTCTGCTGCCGGAGCCGCATGTCCCGGACGTAGAGGAAGCCCTGCGCGTCCACCGCCTGGGGAAGCGCCAGCACCATGCCCGTGCGCGGATCGCCCTGCGCCAGCGGCACTGTCGGTCCGAAGGTGAGGTCCGGCCCCAGCGCCACCAGCCGTCCGTTCCCGAGATCCACCAGGAGCGTGGAATCCCCCGGGAGCGGCCACACCGCGTCCGGCTGGCCGTACTCGTCGGGCCCCTGACCCTCGCGGCCCACCACGGTGCGCACGCCCCGGTCCAGGTCCACACGGTAGAGCGCGCGGCCCAACGGGTCCGCCACCAGAACCGTGCCGTCGGGCATCTCCCGCACCGTCTGGATGGCCCCGAAGTCCTCCGGGAAGACCGCGTCGGGCCCCGGGAGGGGGAGCTGCGCGGAGGCGGAGGCTGCGGCCACGGCCCAGAGGCAGGCCGCGGCCAGCGCCGCGCGCGGGGCGGCGCCGGCACGGGACCGCGGAAACACGACAGACATGGACGTCATCCCCTTTTCTCGGTCAGAATCTGCGAACACATGGTACCCGAACTCTCCGAGCCGGGACGCTCCGGCGGGCGCCCTCATGAGAGCAGACGCGCAGGCGGCGGGTTGCGGTTGCCCGGGATGCGCCCCCTCACGCGGTTCCGTCGCCACCGGCGGCTCAACGGATGGTGAGGCATCGCTACGTACCGGTACAATCGAGGGCTGCGTGTCGGGCCCATCCCCGTGGCCGGGCCCTGGCCGGGTCTCTTCGGATCCTGCGGACCGGACCTTGCAATCCTCCGCGACGGTGGCCAAACGTTCCACCGACCCGGGGCCCTGCGGTCCCCAGCGGCGGCCCGGCGCGCGTCAGCCTCATGGGAGCGCGATCTTCCAAGGAACGCTCGGCGCATCCTGAGTGCTTCACCGAGCGCCGGGACGCGGACGTAAGCGCGGCCACCGGGAGGGGGAGCCGGCGGGAGCCACCGGCACCCGTCGACCTGCAACCCGGAACGATGGTCAGGAGGTCTGGCGTGTGCGGAGGGCGATCGCGCGTCGAAAACGAGTCCTGGAGGATCATCGCGGCTCTGGCGGCGCTGGCCTTCGTAGGAGGCTGCGGCGGCCCCGGCGGAGGTCCCGCGGCGCCGGACGACGAGCCGGAACCGCCTGCGGCGGATCCCTGCGCCGGCGTAGTGCTGGACAGCCTCCTCGCCAGGCTCGAACAGGAGCGCCCCACCTGGGACCAGGTCGACTGCTTCACCGGCGATCTGACCCGCCTCCCTGAGCCGGACTTCGTCGAGCGGATCCTCGCCGATTCAGAGAAGTTCGGTCAGCAGACCGGCCTCCTGGCAAAGCACCTGGCCTACTGGGACGACATCGTGAGCACCTACGCGCCCAACGTGTCGCCCGCCCTCATGGCAGCAGTCCCACCGTACGCGGACGATCGTGGAGTGCCCCTCGCCTATCCCCTTTCACCGACGTGGCTCGACGAACTCCTTCGCGCCTCGGCGGCGGTCTTCATCCGCGAGAAGCGAGCAGGGCGTCGGGTGCTCGTCCAACTCCTCTATCCTCCGGGCACCATCGATCTGGGGTTCACGGACGAGGCGAGCTTCCGGGCCTGGATCGATACGGACTTCACCCGGGAGCTCACCGCCCTCGCCGAGATGGCCGAACGTATCAAGGCCGAGTACCTGATGCCCCTGCCCATCGAACTCGAAGTCTTCGTGAACAACCAGAGCGGGTTCATCGACGACCTGTCCGAGACGCAGAAGGTGGCCCTGGCGCAGGATATCGCGGACAAAGCGATCCAGGTCACGCGGCCACGCTTTCGCGGCAAGATCGGGGCCTTCTCCTATGTGAACTACCACGTGGACCCGGCTCCGGACTACTGGGCGGACGTGCGGTTCACGGGGTACGATTTCGTGAGCTTCAGCGCCTTCCCTGCCTGCGATCTGCCCACGACCGACGCGTACGTGGACGGCCAGCTCGACCGCTACCTCACCATCGTACGGCGCGACAACGTGGCCTGGTGGTTGGGCGAACTCACCCTGCAGGAGAAGCTGTTCGCCGCCTGCGACAAGGGCGGGGCGACCTTCATGGCGCTCAAAGATGACCTCCTGGACCTGGTGTTGACGAAGCTCGACACACTGAGCCCGCCTCCGGCGGGGGTCATGGTGCGGGCCGACCCGCCTCCGGACGATCCCCCTGAGGTCGTCGAGGTGCTCCGGGGGTACTTCGGCTCACGGTAGGAGGCGCGGGTGCCGCCCCGCCCCCTCAGGCGCTGATCTCGTGCGCCTCCCCCGCGCCCCTGGGCACGCGCACAAGGTCCACCAGCACCTGGACGTGCTGCGGCGGCGGGGGCGTGAAGCGCGACACGGTGAGCGTCACGGCGAAGTTGAGGAGCATTCCCAGCGTGCCGATCCCCTCGGGGCTGATCCCGAACCACCAGTGCTCGGCGCTGTCCAGCTCCGGATGCAGGAGGCGGAACCAGACGATGTAGGCGGCGGTGAAGGTGATGCCCGAGATCATCCCCAGGATGGCCCCCTCGCGGGTGGTGCGGCGGGAGAAGATCCCCAGGATGATGACGGGGAAGAAAGACGACGCGGCCAGCCCGAAGGCGAAGGCCACCACCTGCGCCACGAAGCCCGGGGGGTTGATGCCCAGGTAACCCGCCACCAGCACCGCGGTGCCGGCGGCGATCCGCGCCGCGATGAGTTCGCCCCGCTCGGTGATCCGCGGCATGAAGGTGCGCTTCAGGAGGTCGTGACTCACCGCCGAGGAGACCACCAGGAGGAGGCCCGCGGCGGTGGAGAGCGCCGCAGCCAAACCGCCTGCGGCCACCAGCCCCACTACCCAGTCCGGGAGCCCCGCGATCTCCGGGTTGGCCAGCACCATGATGTCGCGGTCCACGGTGAGTTCGTTCTCGACGGGTCGGCCGGTGGCGGGGTCCGTGGCGTCGGGCCCCACGAACTGGATTCGCCCGTCGCCGTTGCGGTCCTGGAAGGCCAGGAGTCCCGTGTCCTCCCACTTCCGGAACCACTCGGGCACGTCCGAATACGGGGTGCCGGAGACGCTGGCGATGAGGTTCGTGCGCGCGAAGGCCGCCACCGCCGGAGCGGTGGTGTAGAGGAGCGCGATGAAGACCAGCGCCCACCCCACCGAGATGCGGGCGTCGCGCACGCGGGGCACGGTGTAGAACCGGATGATCACGTGGGGGAGGCCCGCCGTGCCCACCATGAGCGCCGCGGTGATGAAGAAGACATCCAGCGTCGACTTGGTGCCTGACGTGTAGGGAGCGAAACCCAGTTCTTCGTGGAGCCCGTTCAGCCGATCCAGGAGCGGCGTACCGGTGGCGACGTCGGTGCCGCCGAGTCCGAGCTGTGGGATGGGATTCCCGGTGATGAGGAGCGAGAGGAAGATGGCGGGCACCATGTACGCGAAGATGAGTACACAGTACTGCGCCACCTGCGTGTAGGTGATGCCCTTCATCCCCCCCAGGACGGCGTAGAAGAAGACGATGGCCATCCCGATGGCGACGCCCGCCGTGACGTCCACTTCCAGGAAGCGGGAGAACACGATCCCGACGCCCCGCATCTGGCCCGCCACGTAGGTGAACGACACGAAGATGGCGCACACCACGGCGACGATGCGGGCGGTCTGGGAGTAGTACCGGTCCCCCACGAAGTCCGGCACGGTGAAGGCGCCGTACTTGCGGAGGTACGGCGCCAGGAGGAGCGCCAGGAGCACATAGCCGCCGGTCCATCCCATGAGGTAGACGGAACCGTCGTAGCCCATGAAGGAGATGAGCCCCGCCATGGAG
>WGEM01000258.1 GCA_015492755.1 Gemmatimonadota bacterium
GTAACGTCGGGAGCGACCCCGAGATCCGTGCCACCTCGTCCGGTAACCGCGTCGCCAAACTCTCGCTGGCCACGAACCGGAGCTGGCCCGACCGGTCCGGGCAGCAGCAGGAGAAGACCGAGTGGCACCGCCTCACCTTCTTCGGGCGCCTGGTGGACGTGGTGGAGCAGTGGGTGAAGAAGGGCGACCGCCTCTACGTGGAAGGCCGCATCGAGTACTCGCAGACCCAGGACGACCAGGGCGGAACCCGCTACTGGACCGACATCGTGGTGCAGGAGATGATCATGCTCGGGTCGGCGGGCGGCCAGGGCGGCGGCGGATCGTACGGCGGCGGTGGCGGTTCCTTCGGAGGAGGAGGGGCCCCGTCCGGGGGCGGCGGCGCACCGGGCGGGAGCATGACGGAGCCCGACGACGACCTGCCGTTCTAGGAGCCTACGAGCCCGACTCCGTCTCCGACTCCCACAGCCCCATCAGGTATTCCTCGTACCGTTCGGGGTGGGCTTCGTAGTCCACTCGCCAGACGTCGAACGGCGGCAGGGTGATCCTACGTGCGAGCCACTCGGTGGCCATCCGCACCATCTGGACGTACGTGAGCTCGCCCTGCCCCCCCACCTCCCGGTGAGCCCGCTGCGCGAGCATGTAGATCTCATCCGGGCTGAGGTAAAGGAGCAGGTCCGCGATCTGCGCCGAGCAGTAGTCGTGATACTTTGCGCGAAGCAGCTCGATCTGCTCGTCGGAGCCGGTCCCGCCTGCGTCCATGCCGGGCCTCCCGCCGGACATGAAGAATCCCCTTGGATGCTCCAGAGGGCGGAGGGAAACATCTGATTCCGCCGCGCCCTAGGAATGCGTCCGAAGGGGATCAGGCGCAAGCCTTGATCAGACCGTGGCTTGCGGCGCCTCGTGGGACCGATCGGGTTCTGAAGGCACGTCCCGCTCCCTCAGATGGCGGTAGATGGAGCGCCGGGTCAACCCGTACAGGATCACGCGGCTGAGGAAGTCCGGATCGGTGCGCTGGACCTCCTCAGCCTGTCTCGCCACGTCAGCCGGAAGGCGGACGCTCAACTGGACCGTACGGGTTTCCCACATGGACACACCTCGCCCTGGAGTCAAAGGTTGGAAAAGTTCGTTTTTTCAGGGGCCGCCAGGCGGAGAAGCGCGCCATGCCGCCAACGGCGAAGAGGATCCGGCCGACCTCGATCATCGCTTGCCACGGTATACCAACACCGGCAAGCACGCAAGGGGATTGTTTTCTGGACCACAGATCGCGACAGATCCGTATGTTGTTGTATTATCGCAACTTACGATTTTAGCCTCCGGACCGAAATTCATGTGTTCCCGGAGTCGCACGCAGCTTATCAGCGTATCCGAGCCGATTCCGGAACTGCTTGGCAGATCGGAAGTTTCGACCGCGCCCACCGACGCCTGCAGCGCCGGTGCGAAGAAGAAATTTTTGCAAAAAATGGGTCAGGGGAGCGAGGAGCGCAGAAACGCCGTCAGCGCGACGTCGTCGAAGTCGCTGAACCGCTCGATGAGATGCCGTGCGCTCTCCTCGCAGAAGATGGATGCGGTCCGCCAGACCCCGGCTCCGGAGGGATCGGTGAATTCGATGAGGCCTCGCCAGACGTCGGCCTCCCGCCGGGCCACCAGGCGGGCGATCCAGACGCCCGGATCAGCGCGCAGCGCGCGTTCGTGGAGCACCACCGGCTCCGACGCCGCCGGCGGCATCGGCCCGGCGTCCATGTCATCGAGGTACGTCTCGGGATGCAGAGCCTCGTCCGCGGACCAGACGTCGAAGGGCGGGAGGGGGAGGAGCTCTTCACACAGGTCCACCAGCGCGTCCAGCGGGTCCTGGAGCGCGTCGGTGGACTCCTCGAGCGCCGCACGGGCGCGCACGGCACGCATCAGCGGCCGGATGGCCTCCCGCGGCATCAGGTGCGCCAGCAGCAATGCCTGTCGGCGACGATAGGCGCGGTAGCGTGCGCGCCGCCCGGCGGGCGCCAGGGTGGGTAGGGCGGTGATCACCGGCACGGGCGCGGGTCCCAGAACCTCAGTGGACGGTACTCGGGCCCAGGGCGGCCGGGTCGAGCCGCACGGACTGCTGCATCGGCTCGTGCACGCGAAGCGCCGCCAGCGTCTCGCGCTCGCCGAAGGTCTCCAGCAGCGGTTCCAGGGCGCGGAAGCGCTCGGGCTCGAAGCGGGCCATGAGCACCGCGAGCCCCCTCCGCATGGCAGCCAGCGCCCGGCGCGCCTCCGCCAGCGACGTGGGCAGGCCGAAACGCGCTTGATATTCCACCGAGTCAGTCTCCCAGACCGGGTCGAACCTGCGGAGTTCCGCCCCCGGGAACGCCTCGCTCAGCGCCCGTTCGAACTCCGCGTCGGGCCGGCTCATGGCGGTGCGGAAGGTGAGCGCACAGGCATCGTAGTCCAGGTGCGCGCGTGTGAGCCGTCCCGGGCCCAGCACGATGCGGATGGAGGTGCCCTCGTGCAGGTCGAAGTCCCGGCAGATGTCGCGGAACCCGATGCGCAGGAAGGTGGGGCGCGTGAGGGGACCGAAGCCCACCCGCTCCAGGACGCAGAGGCCCAGGCGGAAGGCGTACCTGCGGAGCTCCACGGGGTCGTCGGTGGCGGCGGCCGCGGTGATGAGGCTCGCCACGTGCTCCAGGGTGGGCTCGTAGACCCAATCCAGCACCACCAGCTCGGTGCTCAGGTCCAGCACCTTGACCCTGCCGCTCCCCAGCTCCAGCGCTTCGGCCGACGCGGCGTACCGCCCCTCCACCACCAGCGCGAGACCGATGTCTTCGATGCGCCCTCCGGGGGTGTCCATCTCGTGCACGTCCCGGTACTGCACCACGGCCCGGGTGAGGGGGAGCTCGCAGATGCCCGGGACGTCGGCGAGCGCCTCGGGACGTCCGTGGACGGCGGATGTGGTGGCTTCCATCGAACGGCGGCTCCCTGCCCGCGTCGCGTGCGCGGGCGGCGTCATTTTTTGCGGAAAACAAACCCGGCCGCAGCCGGGTTCAGTCGAGCGAAGAAGGGCATACGCCCTTGTATATCAACACATCTTCCCACCCCGAACGCTCGGGGGTTTGTACGATAACAATCTGTTTACGGCGCACGCAAGAAGATTCCGCCGGCGCGTTCTTGCCCCCGACGCGGGCGTGCGGTCATCTTCCATCCCAGCGGTGGCGGCGCGGCACGCCCGCCCCGGTGGGCCCGGCGGAACCGTCGGCGTCACCCCTGCCGACCCCAGAACCGACTCCATGCCACAGTCCAGCGAGCGCAGGCGATCGGTGGCGTTCCTCGACCGGGAAGGCGAGGAGTGGACCGCGTACCTGGTGACGTACCCGGATGCGGACGGCCTGTGGCACGGCTACTTCGCCTTCCGGCCGGGGCATGGGGACCTGGACGACGACGACGTCCGGACCGCGGACATCTTCCTGGAGGCCTCCGAAGGGGAGATCCTGGCCAAGGCGCGGAGCCTGGGCCGGCCGCTCCTCCGAGGGCTCCTGGAGTCGGCGCACCACATGTCCGCCAGGGCCAACGGGAGCGGTCCCAAGCTGCGGGGTGCCTTCCGGACGCTCCTGCGGGAGAACGCCCACGACATCGCGGGCGACTGGGCCACGGAGGGAGACGCTCCGTCCCGTGAGGCCGACGGGCTGGATGTGGAGCGGTTGCGCTCGCTCTACGCGTCGTACCGTCTGGACCAGGTCTCGCACTTCATCTGCCTGGTGGACCCCGACGCCTTCGAGGACGCGGTGGATCGGATCCTCGACGGAGAGCGCATCGACTTCCGCGCCAACGACCGGATCCAGTTCGCCATGATGGTAGTGGACTTCATCGAGCGGCACCTGCCCCTTCCCGACTTTGAGACCTGGGCGCGGGACTTCCTGGCGCACCCCGAAGCCTACCGGCTCTACACCCACACCCTCCACCGAGAGGGGCGCCTGCCCTGAACCCGCGGGGCGTACTGTTCCGATGCGGGTTCCCCTGCCCACCCGTTGTCGGATTCGCAGGGCCCGTTTATTTTTTGGTTCTTTGGCAGAACCGTGTCATCCCACCGAAGGAGCGTGATCGTCTTGGAAGTGGTCGTCCAGGATAACGAGAGCCTCGACCGCGCGCTGCGTCGCTTCAAGCGAAAGGTGCAGCGCTCGGGCCTCTATTCCGAACTCCGCAAGCGGCGCTACTACGAGAAGCCCAGCGCGCAGCGGAAGCGGAAGCGTGAGGCGGCGATTCGCCGCGAGCGCAGGCGGCAGCGTCGGAACAAGCGCTAGCGCGCCATCCTCGACCAGCCGAGACGGTCCTCCCGTGGGAGGGCCGTTTTTTTTGCCTCTCCGTAGACGAGTGTAGCAATCAAGGGTCGGTCATGGGGGGCCGTAGGGCGGGATTCGGCCGGAGGTGGGGCACGCCCCCAGGCCACTCGCGCCAGCCACCCAGCGGCCGTAACCCGTTATCACACATAGAGATGCGCACCCCAGGCCCAGCCTTCTATCTTCGTGTTGTTCAAAGACCCGGAGATAGGA
>WGEM01000259.1 GCA_015492755.1 Gemmatimonadota bacterium
GAACGGGGAGCCGCGCCTCTTCGGCCGCGCGGACCTCCCCGAGTTCGGTTGGCGGATCTACGCGACATTCCCCGGTGAGTCCCTGCTCGGTGCACGCTACGTCCGGGCTCGGGACGCCGGCCTCCTGGGTCTGGTGCTCCTCGGACTGGGCCTGGCTCTGGCCACGCTCGCATACCGGGCGGTGACCACGCCCCTGACGGCGCTGGCACTCCAGATCGAGGCGCTGGGCGAGGGGGGGCGCATCGTGGGCGCGGACGACCTCCCCCCCGAGCTGGCGGAGGTGGCGAGGGCGCTCAACGGGGCGCTGGACGCCCGCGAGCGCGCCGACGAGCGGTACTTCGCCTTCCTGGCGCACGCCCCTTTCGGGGTGTTCATCTCCACGCGGGACGGCCGCTTCCTCTTGGTCAATGAAGCGTTGGCGCGAATGCTGGGCTATGAGAGTGCGGCGGAGTTGGTGCAGCGGGGGGTGCTGGCCGTGTTTCGGTCGCCCGAGGAGCGCGAGTTTCTGCTGCGGCACTATCTGCAGGAGGGTGGTGTTCGTGGGTTCGAGTGGGAGCTGGTGCGCAAGGACGGTACGACGGTGCCGGTGCTCATCTCCGGGAGGCGCCATGCCGATCCACAGCACGGCATGGTATTCGAGGGGGTCATCCAGGACCTCACCGAGCTCCGTCGTCTGGAGGAGATCCAGCGGCATCAGCAGAAGGGTGAAACGGTGGGCCGCATGGCGGGCGGTCTCGCCCACGAGCTCAACAACGTGCTCACGGTGGTGCGGGGGCACGCCGAGCTCCTCCGGCAGGAGCTGGAGGGCACGCCCCTGGCCGATGACGTACGGCAGATCGAGGAGGCCGCCGACCGGGCCACCGAGTTCACACGGCGGATTCTGGCGATCTCCCGACGGGACCCGGTGCAGAACGAGCCGGTGGATCTGGCCCCCTTTCTGGACGAGCTGGAGGGCACGCTCCGGCGCGTGCTCCCCGCCTACGTCGCGCTGGTGGTGGAGCGGGGTGCGGACTGCGGGACGGTCTTCCTCCACCCGGGCCAGCTCGAGCAGGTGCTGCTGAACCTTGCCATCAACGCCCGCGACGCGATGCCGCGGGGCGGCACGCTCACCCTCCGTTGCGAGGGCGCATATGAAGACGGTCGCCGCTGGATCCGGATCGTGGTGGAGGACACCGGTGAAGGGATGGCTCCCGAGATTCTGGAACGCATCTTCGAGCCGTTCTTCTCCACGAAGCCGCCGGAGAAGGGATCCGGCCTGGGGTTGGCCACCAGCCTGGGCATCGTGGAGCAGGCGGGAGGCACCATCCGCGTGGAGAGCGAGCCCGGGCGGGGTACCCGTTTCGAGGTCTGGTTGCCGCCGTACGAGCCTCCTCCCGTGGCGGAGGGATAGGAACCCTTAGCTTCAAGGCATTCCACCCCCGTGCCGAGACTAAAAGGCGCTCGACGTCGCACGCGGGGCCCGCTTCGGGAGGGAACCTCTGCGTGCCGTACCGACGCCTGGAGCCTGAACGCATGATGGAGCTTGCTCGCCCGGTGATTCTGGCGGTGGATGATGATGCCGCCGTTCTGGCGTCACTGCGGCGGGGGCTGGGACGAGCGGGGTACGACGTGCGCACGGCGGAGGACCCTGACACGGCGTGGGAGCTCCTCGGCACCGTACGTCCGGCGCTCATCCTCCTCGATGTCGTCTTGCCGGGCGGTGTCGACGGGTTCGAGCTGTGCCGGCAGATCTGCCGGCTGCCGGAGTTCGAAACCGTGCCGGTGGTCTTCGTCACCGCGCTGGATTCGCCGCAGGATGAAGCGAAGGCCTTCGCGGCGGGGGGGGCGGCCTTCATCCGGAAGCCCTTCGACCTGGACGTCCTCCTCAAGGAGATCGAAAGGCATGTGGGGACCGGTCGCCGGTGGGCCGCACTCCGGGAAGACGGAGCGTCGTGGCTCACGTGGATCCGGCCCGACACCTTCGACGCATTCAAGCGCTACCTCGTGGGCGAGCGGCGGGCGGGAGGTGCTCCGGCGGAGGATGTGGATCGGCTCCGTCCCGGGGATCTGTACGGGTTGGCAGCGCTCCTCAACCTTTCTGAGGAGCACGTGGCACGCTACGCCGCCCGGTTCCTGGACATCCCGTACCTCACCCGGATCCTTCCGGAGGACGTGCCTCTCGGTGTGCTTCCTCGGGCGTTCTGCGAGCGGAACCTGGTGGCTCCGGTTCGGACCGGACCGGAGGGCTTCACGGTAGCCATCACGAACCCGTTCGACTTCCATCTCCTCGAAATGCTCAGTCGCACCGTCTGGCGGGACTGCCCACCGCGGGTGGCTATGACGGCGCCGGACGTGATGCGGCTACTCTTCGTGGATCCCAGAGACGCGGCCTTGCAGCTGGTGTCGCTGGAAGCCGACCCGCCTCCTCCCGGAGTCGTGAGCGACCCGTCGGTGCACGAACTCGCCTCGATGCTCGTGCGCAGCGCACTGCAGGAGCGCGCCAGCGACCTGCACATCGAGCCGAAGGACCGCCATACCCTGGTCCGCTTCCGTATCGACGGCGACATGCACGACGTACGTACGCTGGACCATGCTATGGCGTCCAAGCTGGTCTCCCGCTTCAAAGCGCTGGCGGGGATGGACATCGCCGAGCGGCGGCGGCCGCAGGACGGTTCGGTGGAGGTCCTGGTGCACGGACGGAAGCTGAAACTGCGACTCGCCACGAGTTCCACCACCGACGGTGAGACGCTGGTGATACGCGTACTGGAGCCGGACCGCAGCGCGCTGCCGCTGGGCGAGCTGGGGATGGAGCCCGAGCAGGTGGATTCGGTGGTGGGTATGGCGAACCGCCATCAGGGAATGATCCTTGTGGTGGGTCCCACGGGCTCGGGGAAATCCACCACCATTTTTTCTCTTCTCTCGCAGGTGGATGGTCGAACCCGGAGCATCATGTCGGTGGAGGATCCGGTGGAGTACCGGATCCCCTTCGCCAATCAGCAGCAGGTGAACGACCGTGCCGGCGTGACCTTCGAATCACTACTCCGCTCGGCGATGCGTCAGGACCCAGACATCTTGTTTCTCGGGGAGATCAGGGACTCCTTCTCCGCGAAAGCCTCACTGGACTTCGCCAGCTCGGGCCATCTCACTGTCTCCACCCTCCACTGTGCCAACGCTACGGCGGCGGTGTTCCGTCTGGAGCGGCTGGGTGTGGAACGCGCCGCCCTGGCGGATGCCCTGCTGGGTGTGGTGGCCCAGAAACTGGTGAAGCGGTTGTGCCCGCACTGCAAGGAGGTCGGCCCCGTCACACCGGAAGAACGCGGTTTCCTCTTGGAATTCACCGATGCACCGCCGGAAATCGTGGCAAGGCCTCGCGGCTGTCCCGCCTGCCGCGACACGGGCTACCTGGGCCGGGAAGCGGTGGTGGAAGTGCTCCCCTGCGATGCCATGATCTCGGAGCTCATCCGCGGCGGCGCCTCCGTAGCGGAGATCCGGACGTTCTGCGTGGAACGCGGAGATTTCATGATGTTTCACCACGCTGTTCGTAAGGTGGAACGCCTGGTCTGCCCCCCGCGTGACGCATACGAGCACGTGCTCCTGGAGGAGGGACGGTTTCGCAACGCGTCCGAAGCGCGTACCCTATTGGAGGGTCGACTGCCGCGCGGTGAGGGTAGAGGGGAGTCCGGACCGGTCCGAAGCGCTCAGGGAGGCTATCCCCCTCAGAGCACCGCGGAACCGGGGAAGGGAGAAGCGGAAACCGGAGCGGAACACCTCCGGGTGCTGGTGGTGGAGGACGATCCGGTGGCGCGCCGACTCGCGGTGGCGGCCCTGGAAAGTGACGGCTTCCAGGTGGCGTGTGTCGAGGATGGCGTACATGCGCTCCTGGAGATCGGACAGGCAAGTTTCGACGTCATCGTATCGGATCTGAACATGCCCCATCTGGACGGCCTCCGCCTCCTGGACGTGCTGGTTTCGAGGGGTATCGATGTGCCTGTGGTCTTTCTCACCTCGGATACCGCGTCGGAGACGGAGGCGCGTGTGCTGCAGGCCGGGGCCGCCGATTTCGTGCGGAAGCCGGTTGAGCCCACCGTGCTCCGCCGTCGGGTGCGCACTGCAGCCGCCCGCACAGGAGTGCACGCGCCATGAAGGCACTTCTGGTGGAAGACGTCCCCGTCTCGATCTACATCCTCAGGAACATTCTGGAGCGCGCGGGCCACCGTATCGTCGAGGCGCACTCCGCCGAGGAGGCCCTGGAGGCCCTGGAGGCCCACCCCGGCGTGGGCGTGATCTTCGTGGACGTTCACATGCCGGGGATGACCGGGATCGAGTTGGTGGAACGGATCCGCGAGGACCCCAGGCACGGTCCCATGCCCGTGGTGGTGGTGACGGGATCGGGCGATGTGGATACCGTGCGGACGGCGGCGCGTCTCGGATGCATCGGCTATCTGCTCAAACCGGTGGCGGATCCGCAGCGGGTGCACGAGCTCATGGAGCGGGCCGCGCTGGCCCGTCCCCCGGTCTGCGACGAGCCCGACGTGGTGGCGCAGCGCCTCAAGATCGGATCGCGTCAAGCCCGCGACATCTACAGGAGGGTGGTGGAGCAGATCGAAGCGGCCTTCGCCGGTCGGGTGGACGACCCCGCCGCCTACCGCGACATGCTGGCGGAGGTGGCCCGTCCAGTGGGCGCCGCCCGTCTCCGGCGCGCCCTGGAAGCCGACGTCCCGTCCCAGGAGCTGGATTGGGAGGTGGAGGTGCTCCTCTCGGAGTGCCGGGAGCTGGGCGGCGCCTCCGCCGACACGCAGGACGCCGCCGGAATCTGATGCCGGGCAGGCGCGCGGGCCTGCAGGCTCCGTCACCCTTCCACCCGGCAGAAATCTCCTCCAACGACCCGGCATTTCTTGCCGGTCGGCGCTGAGCCGCAGCGCATCTGCTGAGCCGACGCCGATCCGTGAGAATTGTATAACACGTTGGTACTGATCGACTTATAGTCTTCGTCCGCGCCTGCTGCGCCCCCTCGTCCATCTGGTACGGCACGTGCCACTGCGACGGGCGGCACCATTGGACGATGAGGAGCATGGCGCGATGGCTGGGGTTGCTGAGGCACTCGATCAGATCACCGAAGAGGGCGAGGAGCCGACCGAGGCCCGGAAGGGCGGAAAGCTCGGCGCGATTCTCATCCTTCTCTTCGGAGTGGGGGCAGGTGGAGCGGTAGGGTTCACCACGCTGGGGCCCTCCGTGGTGGGTCCCATGCTGGCGGAGCGCGCCGTGGCGGCTCCGAACGATGCGGCGGCCGACGACGGCCCCGGTGGCGGGGGACACGGCGCCGAGGCCGAGGGCGGCACGGGCGGCGCGGCGGACGCGGTCCACATGATCGACAACCTGGTGGTGAACCCCGCGCGTTCCAGCGGGACGCGGTTCCTCCTGGCCAGCATCGCGGTGCGCGCCTCGAGCAGTGGAGGGGCGGACCTCCTCTCCGCGCACGACATCGAGCTCCGGGACGCGCTCATCATCGTGCTGGGATCCAAGACCGTGGATGAGCTCGGCGACATCTCCAGGAGAGAGGAACTCGTCGCGGAGATCCGGTCGGCCATCGAGAAGATCGTGGGCACCGGCGTGGTGTCCGGCATCTACATTCCACAGTTCGTGATCCAATGAGCCGCGCCGCCGAGTCCCTCTCTCAGAACGAGATCGACCTTCTCTTCAGCGGAGGTGCGTCGCCGGAGCAGTTAGGGCGCCGTCGGCGGGATGCCACCCATGATGTCCAGCTCTACGACTTCCGGCGTCCGGCCCGCATTTCGAAGGATCGCAAGCGGTCACTGCACGCCATGTACGGACTCCTGGCCAAGTCCGTCGAAAGCTGGATCACCGGGCGCGTCAGGGACCAGGTGGACCTGGAGCTCCAGTCCGTCGAGCAGCTCACCTTCGGGGAGTTCGTGCTGGCGCTGCCCTCGCCCTGCGCCTCGTACATCCTGGACGTGCCGGGCACCGGCCGTCAGGGGGTCATCGACTTCGGACACGAGTTCGCCTACTTCGTGGTGGACCGCCTCCTGGGCGGTTCGGGCCCCCACACCGTTCCCCCCCGTACCCTGACGAATCTGGAACGGCGGGTGGTGCGGATCGTGGCGGAGCGGGTGGCCCAGCAACTGAGTGACGTCTGGCGCGATTACGTCCGGTTGGATCTGGCGGTGGCCGGCTTCGAGTCCATTCCCGAGATGCTTCAGGTGGCCAACCGGGAAGACCCCGTGCTGGTGGCGAATCTGGGCGTCACCATGGGCGAGATGAGTTCCCTCATCCTCCTCTGCCTCCCGTTCGCCACGCTGGAGAAGTTCTTCACCGGGCAGTCCGCCCGGAAGCCGGAGCCGCCCCAGGGAAGCCCGGAGGAGCGCGAGGCGGACCGGCGTCTCCTGGAGCGGACCGTCCGGGACGCGCGGGTCCCGGACGGTCCGCTCCAGGAGACGCCGGTC
>WGEM01000260.1 GCA_015492755.1 Gemmatimonadota bacterium
CATCCAGCTCATGGAAGAGACCGTGGAGGTAACGCCGCATTACTTCGAGTCACGCGGCACGGCCTTCGAGCCGGGTGAGACCCTCATCCTCCCGCGCGCCGGTCTCCCGCTCTCCGCCGGTCCCGCCGGGTCGGCGCCGCTGGGGTCCTGACGGCCGGTATGCGCTACCGCCGACGCCCCCCCACCCGCGGTGAGACCGCCCGCGCCGCCGTGATCTCGGCGGCGCTGGGTGCCGGCATCGGTCTCGTCTCGTTCTACCTGACACGCCTCCTGCTGGCGCGTGAGCCGCTGGCGTCGGGGGCGACGGCGAGTGGGTCCGGGGGGAGCACGCCGACGTCGTCGGAAGACAGGGAGGGATAGCCGCCGTGGCGCGCGCGCGTGCCGCGTGGTCGCTGGGGGCGGTGGCACTTCTCGCGCTGGGGGCCGTCGGTCCCGTCACGGCTCAGAGTGCGCGCCTGGAGGTGCGGGCGGTGCACTTCGTCGGTAACCGCGCCTTCCCGGATGATTCGCTGGCGCGCGCCATCGTCACCCGCGCCACCGAGTGCCGCTCCACCATCCTCCTCCCTTTCTGTCTGGCGGGGGCCGACTTCGCCGTCAAGCGCTTCACCTTCCGGCCGCGGGTCCTCCCCGCCGACCGGCTCCGTCTCCTCATCTGGTATCAGCAGCGGGGCTTCCTGGAGACGCAGGTGGACACCGCCACCGCGCCGCGGGGAGGCGGCACCATCGAGGTGACCTTCCGGATCGTGGAAGGCCGGCCGGTCCTGGTGCGCTCCATCCGGGTGGAGGGGATCGACGAACTGAACATCCCCGACCTGGCGGAGGACCTGCCCATCCGGCCCGGCCATCGCCTGAGCCGGTTCCGACTCGACGCCGCCCGGGACACCCTGCAGCACCGGCTCGCCAACCGGGGATATGCCCACGCGGTGGTCCTCCGCCGCCATGTGATCCCGGCGGATTCCCCGTACGTGGCCGACGTCACCTTTGACGTGGACGCCGGTCCCTTGGCTCGGTACGGCCCCATCGAGATCGTGGGCAACCGGCACCTCAGCGACGAGACCATCCGCAACACGCTGCAGTTCCGGGAGGGCGAGCTCTACCGGCGTGACCAGCTCATCCTGGCGCAGGCCCGGCTCTTCGGGCTGGAGATCGTGCGGAGCGCCAGCGTGGAGGAGCTGAGGGGGAGCGAGACCGATACCATCATCCCCATCCGGGTGCGGATCGCGGAGGGGGACGCCTATCGGGTGCGCTACGGCGCCGGACTCAACGACGCCGAGTGCTTCGACGCCGAGGCCCGCTGGACCGCCCGGAGTTTCTTCGGCGGCGGGCGGACACTCCGGTTGAGGGCGCGGCTCTCCAACATCGGGACGCCGCAGTTCCGGGACCTCCTTTGCCCCGACGGCGGGCGGGACGACTTCGCCGACCTCACCGGGATCGTCTCGGCGGAGTTCGCCCAGCCGTGGATCTTCTCCACGCGGAACTCCTTCACCGCGTCGGTGTTCGGGGAGCGCCAGTCGCTCCCCGACGTCTTCGTGCGCGAGGCGGTGGGTTCCCAGTTTGCGCTCACCCGCGCCCTCAGTCCGCAGACGCCGCTCACGCTCAGCTACCGGCCCGAGTTCTCGCGTCTGGTGGCTGCGGATCTCCTCTTCTGCACCGGCTTCCTGGTCTGCACGCCGGAGGACATCCGGACGCTCTCCGGGACCTCGCGCCTGGCGCCGGTGGGCATCAACCTGAGCAGGAACGTCTCCGACAACGTGCTGAATCCCCGGGACGGCTACAGCGTCGTGCTGGACTTCGAGCACGCCGCAGGCTGGACGGGTTCGGAGTACCGCTACGACCGCGTCGCGGCGGAGGGCTCGGTCTACCAGGAAGTGCTGCCCGGATTCGTGATCGCGGGCAGGCTGCGCACGGGCTGGGTCGGCTCCGCGTCCTTCGGGGGTCTGGTGGACGGAGACGTGGAGCTCATCCACCCGCAGAAGCGCTTCTTTGCCGGCGGCGCGAATTCCGTGAGGGGTTTCGCTCAGAGCCGCCTGGGCCCGCGCGTGCTGCAGCTCCTCGATCCCACACCGCTCCTCAGCGCTTCGGGCGCGGGGTGCACCCCCGAAGAGGTGGTGGCACGGGTCTGCGACGCCAATCCGCTCCCCGACGGGAGTTTCCTGCCCCGACCCACCGGCGGGACGCGGGTGCTGGAGGGAAGCATCGAGTTCCGGATCGGGCTCGGAGGGCCCTTCGAGGGTGCGGTCTTCACCGACGCGGGGCAGGTGTGGGGCGTGGGTGAGTCGGCGTCGCTCACCGACCTGGTGTTCACCCCCGGCGTGGGTGTGCGCTATCTCAGCCCCATCGGTCCCATCCGGGTGGACCTGGCCTACCGGGCCCGGGGTGCGGAGGACCTGCGCGTCGTCACCACGCAGATCCGGCCCTTCGATCCGCAGCGCGACGATGAGGCCGACCGCCTGCAGGTGGACGGCGCCGCCATTCCGTGGGTGCGCACGCAGGAGCTGGCCCTTCTGGAGCCGAGGGTCCGCTTCGGCGCGTCGGACCGCTTCGCGCTGTCCCGCTTCCAGCTCCACATCTCCATCGGGCAGGCGTTCTGATGGACACCAGCGAGACGCCCACGCCCCCACCCGCACGCGGCCCCCGGCGCGCGTGGCGCGTCTGGTGGCACCTGCGGCTCTGGAGCGCCGGTGTCGTGCTGGCCCTGGTGGTGGCGCTGGCGTGGGCCGTGTACACCCGTCCGGGTCAGCGCTTCGTGGTAGACCTCCTGCTCACCCGCCTGGCCCCCTCTCTCGCCGGTGAGCTGCGCGTGGCCGACGTGTCCAGCGGGTCCCTCCTCTCCGGCGTGACGCTGCGGGGCGTGGAGCTTACTTCGGAGGGCGGCGTTCCCGTGATCTGGGCGGATTCGCTGCGGATGCACTACTCGCTCCTGGGGCTCGCCGGCGGACGTCTGCGGGCTCTGGATCTCTTCGGTCCGGAGGTGTCCGTCCGGCCGGTGGAGGAGGGAGGCCTTCTGAACGTGACGCGGATCCTGCGGCCCCGCTCGCCGGCGGCTGAGGTGCTGGAGCCTCGCCGGGCACTCCCTCCCATCCGCGTCGGCCGGGTGGTGCTCCGCGACGGACGCTTCCTCCTGGGCGCGCCCCCGG
>WGEM01000261.1 GCA_015492755.1 Gemmatimonadota bacterium
GAGGGGGAGGTGGTGGCGGGCCCGCACCTGAGCTCGGTGGGCCCGCTGGCGCAGGCGGACGTGGACGGAGACGGGGACCTGGATCTCTTCGTGGGAGGGCGCACCGTACCTGCCTTCTATCCGCTTCCGGCCACGTCGCGCCTTCTCCTCCGGCAGGAGGGTGGTTACGTGGAGGCCCCCGGATCGGACGACGCCTTCCGGGACGTGGGCATGGTCTCGGGCGCCGTCTTTTCGGACCTCGACGGCGACGGGGACCCGGATCTGGCGTTGGCGGTGGAGTGGGGCGCGGTGCGCATCTTCGTGAACGAGGGTGGCCGCTTTCGAGACGGGAGCGCGGCGTGGGGCACCGCGGCGCTCACGGGGCTCTGGCGGGGGGTGACGGCCGGCGATCTCAACGGCGACGGACGGATGGATCTGGTGGCCACGAACCAGGGACGGAACACCCGGCTGCAGAGCAGCGCGGACCGGCCCCTCACCCTCGTCCACGGCGACGTGGATCAGAACGGCGTCTGGGAGGTGGTGCCGGCGCGGGCCCGGAGAAGCGGCGGTCCCATCTACCCGCTGGTGCGCTACGAGCAGTTGCGGGCCGCGGTGCCGGGTGTGCGCGCCCGTGCGTCCAGCTTCGCCGCATACGCCCGGGCGACGGTGGAGGAGGTCCTGGGCGTTCCCCTGGGCGACGTCTTCGCCGCCCGGGTGACCACGCTGGACCACACCGTGTTCCTGAACGAGGGGGGGCGGTTCCGGGTCCGGGCGCTCCCCTTCGACGCGCAGCTCGCCCCCGCGCAGCACGCGGGGGTGGCGGACCTGGACGCCGACGGCCACGAGGACATCTTTCTCACGCAGAACTTCTTTCCCACCGACCCCTTCACCCCCCGCTACGACGCGGGGCGGGGCCTGGTGCTCCTGGGCGACGGCGCCGGCGGCTTCTCGCTCCCCCCGGACCCGGCGTACGGGCTTGCGGCCTACGGGGACCAGCGCGGGGGTGCTTTCGCAGACTTCGACGGGGACGGTCGGTTGGACATCGTCATCGGCCAGCACGGAGGACCCACGCTGCTCTTCCGGAACGTGAGCGCGGCGAGAGGACTGCGCGTGCGGCTGGTGGGGCCGCCCGGGAATCCGGACGCCGTGGGAGCGCGCGTGCGCCTGCGCTATCGTGACGGTTCAGCGGGGCCCACCCGGGAGATCCACTCTGGCGCCGGGTACTGGTCGGTGGACGACCCGGTGCAGGTGCTGGGGCGGGGCGGGGCGGTGGCTGCGGTGGAGGTGCGGTGGCCCGACGGGACCGAGGCGCGCGTTCCTGTGGAGGAGGACCGGACCGAGCTCACGGTGCGCTGGGGGGATACACGATGACGCGCCGGGCTCGGGGTGGCACGCGCCAGCGGCGGGTAGCGCGCGCCGCCCTCGCCGTGGCGGCGTGGGCGCTGACGTCCGGCTGTGCGCCGCCGGAGCGCGGGGCGGACGCCGGCGGATCCGACATCCGGGCGCGTCTCCAGGCGCTGGCGGACGCTCCGGACCCGGTGCGGAACCGCTTCGCCAACACCGCGATGCTGGAGGCCATGCGCGCGCTGCCGCCTCGTGCAAGCGAGCGCGAGGAGCTCCTCTTCCGGCTGGCGCTGGCGGAACAGACCATGTACGCGGGGGAGCTGGATGAGGCCATCCGCCTCCTCAATGCGCTCCGCGCCGATCTGAACCGCTACCAGGAGCGGGCGGCGCCGGAGGACCGGGCGCCCCCCAGCTTCCGGTGGGCGCTCTTGGACTTCCTGGCGGCGGCGCACCTGCGCCGGAGCGAGGGCGAGCACTGCCTCTCGGGCGCGGGGCCCGTGGCGTGCGCCGTGCCGGTGCCTCCGGGCGCCGAGCACACCCGGAGCGACGACGCCCGCACCGCCGCCGACCTGTACCGGGAGATGCTGGCGCTGGATCCCGAGCACCTGGGCGCGCGCTGGCTTCTGAACGTGGCGGAGATGTTCACCGGGCGGTATCCGCAGGGTGTGGAGCGACGCTTTCTTATCCCTCCGGACGCGTTCCGTGCGGAGTTCGACATCCGCCGATTCCCGGAGGTGGCGGAGGCCGCCGGCGTGGCCACGGTGGGGCACGTGGGCGGTGCGGTCATGGATGACTTCGACGGCGACGGGCTCATGGATCTGATGGCCACCTCGTGGCAGCTCCGCGACCCCGTCCGCTACCACCGCAACCGGGGGGACGGCACCTTCGAGGACCTCACCGGCTCAGCGGGACTGGAAGGGTTGTGGGGCGGCGGGAACCTGGTGCACGCCGACTACGACAACGACGGAGACCTGGACGTGTTCATCCTCCGCGGCGGTTGGTTGCCCGACGGCCATCCGAATTCGCTCCTGCGCAACCGGGGCGACGGCACCTTCGAGGACGTCACCGCCGAGGCTGGCCTCCTGGATCCCGCCCATCCCAGCCAGACCGCGGCATGGTTCGACTACGACGGCGACGGTTGGCTCGACCTCTTCGTGGGGAACGAGACCTTCGAGGATGAGCCGCATCCGTCGCAGCTCTTCCGCAACCTGGGCGACGGCCGCTTCGTGGACGTGGCGCCGGAGGTGGGTGCGGCGGTGGTGGGAATCGTGAAGGGAGTGGCGGCGGGCGACTACGACGACGACGGCCGCCCGGACCTGTACGTATCCCGGGTGCGGGCACCCAACGTGCTCCTGCACAACGACGGCCCGTCCCCCGGCGGGGGCTGGAGCTTCTCCGACCGCACCCGGGAGGCCGGCGTGGGGGAGCCGTACGACGCCTTCCCCGTCTGGTTCTGGGACTACGACAACGACGGTCGGCTCGACATCTACGTCGCGGGGTACCGTACCGAATACGGCGACGTGGCGGCGGAATACCTGGGGCTCCCGCACCACTCGGAGCTTCCCCGGCTCTACCGCAACAACGGCGACGGACGATTCGAAGACGTCACCACCCGGGTGCGTCTGGACCGGATTCAGTTTGCCATGGGATCGAACTACGGGGACCTGGACAACGACGGATGGCTGGATCTCTACCTGGGCACCGGCGACGCCTACTTCCAGGCGCTCATGCCCAACCGGGCCTTTCGCAACGACGGGGGTGTCCGGTTCCAGGACGTCACCACCGCCGGTGGATTCGGCCTCCTGCAGAAGGGCCACGGCGTGTCCTTCGGCGATCTGGACCACGACGGCGATCAGGACATCTTCCAGGTCATGGGTGGCGCGTACGAGGGTGACCTGGGCCGGAACGTGCTCTTCCGGAACCCCGGTCACGGACATCGGTGGATCTCCCTGGAGCTGGTGGGGACCCGCTCCAACCGCTCCGCCATCGGCGCCAGGGTGTGGCTGGAGTTTGAGGAGGGCGGGGCGCGCAGATCCGTGCACCGGATGGTCTCCGCGGGTAGCTCCTTCGGAGGCAGTCCCCTCCGCCTGGATGTGGGACTGGGTGAGGCTGAGGGAGAGGTGCGCGTCCGGGTCCGCTGGCCTTCGGGCACCGAGGAGGTGGTGGAGGGGCTCCGGCCCGACGCCGCCTACCGGCTCCGCGAGGGATCCGGAGTCGCCGAGCGGCTGACGCGCCGGACCTTCACCCTGGGCGGTGGGGGGCGATGATGCACCACCCCGTGGCGCAGAAGACCCGCCTCCCGTCGCTCCTTCCGCCCCCCCTCCGGGCGCTTCTCCGCGCCGCGCTGGCGCTGGCGTGGTTCATGGTGGCGGATACCCTCTTCCTTCTGCTGGTGCGCCTGGCGGAACGGGCGGACCTGGACCCCTTCGCGGTGGGTGCGGCGAGACTTCCGGCGCTCTACCAGGTGCTCCTTCTGGCCCACACGGGCGTCGGCGTGCTGCTCACCGCGGTGATGCTGGTGTTCCTGGTGGCCCACCTCCCGTGGGTCTGGCGTCGGGTACATCCCGAGTCGGTGTGGACGGGCGTGGCCTACGCGGTCCTCGGGTTGGCGCTACTGGTGAGCGGGCTCTTCATCCTTAGCGACGCCGCCAGCCGGGCGAACCGCTGGGCCTGGTGGCTCCACGTGGTGGGTGCCGGCGTGGTGGTGCTCGCCTACCTGGCGCACCGCGCGGTGAGCTACAGCCGCCCCACCCGCGCCCGCGTCGCCGGCTATCTGGCGTCGGCGGCGGCGGGGGCGCTGGTGCTCTTTCTGGCGCACGGGTGGGAGGGCGCGTCTCTGGCGGCGCGCGCCGCCGCGCC
>WGEM01000262.1 GCA_015492755.1 Gemmatimonadota bacterium
ATCCGGGTCTGGGGAGACGGAAGGGGCGCGGCCGCAGGGGACTTCGACGGGGACGGGCGCGCGGACCTGGCGGTGGGCCAGAACGGCGCGCCGGTGCGGGTCTTCCGCAACGCGTCGCCGGAGGCTGGAATCCGGGTCCGCCTGCTTGGGCCTCCGGGCAATCCCGCCGGTGTGGGCGCGCAGCTCCGGCTGACGGGGCCCGGTGTGGCGGGCCCGGTGCGGGAAGTGAGAGCCGGCTCCGGCTACCTGTCTCTGGATGACGCCGTGCAGGTCCTGGGCGTCCCGGACGGCGCCACGGCGCTTCAGGTGCGGTGGCCGTGGTATGGGGGCGTCCAGGAGGTGGAGCTCCCGGCTCGGGGAGGGGAGGTGGTGGTGCGCTTCCCTTACGGATCCGAGCAGTCGCGCTGATATCCGCACTGCTGGCAGACCAGCTTGCAGTGCCGCTCCAGCACGGGTCCGCCGCAGAGCTCGCAGCGGAGGTCGGCGTCGCCGGGGCTCCCCAGCCCCTCCCGCAGGTACGACCGGGAGAGCGCCACGTAGTGTGCGCCGCCGCGGGCCACCCACTCCGCCGCCGAACCGTCCAGCGTCTTCTTCACTTCCCCCGGAACTCCGGCCACCACGCTCCCATCGGGGATCTCGCGGCCCTCCAGCACCACCGTCCCCGCCGCCAGGACGCACCGGGCGCCCACCACGGCCCCCTGAAGGATCACGGCGTTCATCCCCACGATGGTGCCGTCGCCGATGGTACAGCTCTCGAACTTGGCGCCATGCCCCACCGTGACGTCGGCGCCGATGAGGGTGGGTCCCCAGTTCCCCACGTGCACGACGCAGTTGTCCTGCACGCTGGTCCGGGGTCCTACCACGATTCCGTGCCGGGGATCGTCGCCACGCAGCACGGCGCCATACCAGATGCTGGCCTCCGCCTCCACGCGCACGTTCCCGATGAGGACGGCGGTGGGCGCCACGAACGCGCTGGGGTGGACCTCGGGCGTCCGGCCGCCGAAGGGCAGGAGGAGCGCCACCCCGTCACTCCTCCGGCTGCTCGGCGGTGGCGCGGCGTGCCACGCGGGCCCGCCGCACCTGGGTTTCGGTGGCGTCCAGGATCTCGATGCGCACGCCGTCGCGCTCGACGACTTCCCCGGGCGAGGGCACGCGGCCCAGCTCCTCGAGGATGTAACCGTTCAGAGAACGATGTTCCGTCTTGGGCAGCTCCACGCCGAGGGCCTCGTTGATCTCGCGCACATCCACCCCGCCGTCCGCCTCGATGACATCCTCCGCCACCAGCGTCCACTCCTCGTCCGCGACGTCGGTTTCGTCGTGGATCTCGCCCACCAGCTCCTCCAGCACGTCCTCCAGCGTCACGAGACCGTCCACGCCGCCGAACTCGTCGGCCACGATCCCCATGTGGATGCGCCGCACCTGAAACTCCCGGAGGAGCTCGGCGCACGACATGGAGCCGGGAACGAAGAAGGGCTCGTGCGCCAGTTCCGTCAGTCGCACGTCCTTCCGGCCGTCCGCTAGGCTGGCGTAGATCTCACGCGCGTAGACGATGCCGGTGATGTTGTCGATGGACCCGCGGTAGACGGGGATGCGGCTGAACGGGACGTCCGCCAGCTCCGAGCGGAGTTCGCCCACGCGGCGCTCTTCCGGCCAGGCGAAGATCTCCACCCGCGGCACCATGACATCCCAGGCGGTAACCTCATCCAGGCGGAACGCCCGCTCCACCAGCGCGTTCTCCGCGTCCCCCAGGATGCCCGCCCTGCGGCCCATCTCCTGGATCTCCCGCAACTCACGTTCTTCCGCGGAGCGCTCCTCCTCCCCGTCCGACACCCACGCCTCTTCCAGGCGCTCGAAGGGTGCCGACACGACGGAGGTGACGCGGACGAGCGAGCGGAGCATCCCCGCCGAGGCCAGCGCGATGCGCACCGGGTTCTTGGCCGCCAGGAGGTGAGGAATGAGGTCCACCACGACGATGACGAGCACCGTACCGATCCCCACGTCGAGCCAGACGGGCCCGGCGCCCAGTGTGAAGGCGTGCCCCGCCACGCCCGTGCCCAGACTGCCCAGCGTGAGGACACCGGTGACGAGGCGGGTCCCGAAACCCACCCTGTGGGCGTGCTGGCGGAGTTCCAGGAGCGCCTCGTGGCCGGCGAATCCCTCATCACGGAGCGTCCGGAGCCGCGAGGAGCTGATCTGGAACACCGCCGCTTCGGCGGTGGTGACGAAGGCGGAGACCAGGAGCGCGCCGACGATGACCAGTAGGAGTGCCGCGCTCACGGGGCCGCCTCACCCCACGGGGGAGGGAAGCGAGGACTCGGCGGTGGGTCCGCCAGCCCGGTACTTCGGTCTACGTCCAACTCCGACTCTCCTGGAGGAGCTCGTGGATGATGTCGCGGGTGGTGCGCCCCTCGGCTTCCGCGTCGAAGTTCAGCACCAGCCGATGCGCCAGCACCGCGGGCGCCACCGCACGCACGTCATCATAGGTGGGCATGGGTGCTCCGCGCGAGGCCGCCCGGGCCTTGGCCCCCAGCACCAGGTACTGCGACGCCCGCGGGCCCGCGCCCCACGACACGTATTTCCGGCACACCAGCGCGGCATCCTCGCCGGGGCGTGTGGCCCGGGCGAGTCGCACCGCAAAGGATACCAACGACGGGGGGGCGGGGATCCGCCGCACGAGCTGCTGCAGTTCGATGAGCTCTTCCGCTCCCACCACCGGCTCCACCGCCGCCGGCTCCTCCCCGGTGGTGCGCATCGCCACCTCTTCCTCCTCCTCCCGCGTGGGGTAGTGCACCGGCAGCTCCAGCATGAAGCGGTCGAGCTGGGCTTCCGGAAGGGGGTAGGTGCCCTCCTGTTCGATGGGGTTCTGCGTGGCCAGTACGAAGAAGGGACGCTCCAGCGTGTAGGTGGCGCCAGCGGCGGTGACCGCACGCTCCTGCATCGCTTCCAGGAGCGCGGCTTGAGTCTTCGGCGGCGTGCGGTTGATCTCGTCCGCCAGGACGATGTTGGCGAAGATAGGCCCTTTCTGAAACCGGAAGACCCGCCGCCCGGTGGAGCGATCTTCCTCAATGACCTCGGTGCCCGTGATGTCGGTGGGCATGAGGTCCGGCGTGAACTGGATCCGCGAGAAGCTCAGGTCCAGCGATTCCGCCAATGTGCGCACCAGGAGCGTCTTGGCGAGGCCGGGCACACCCACCAGGAGGGCATGCCCGTTGGCCAACAGCGCCGTGAGGAGTTCGTCCAGCACGTCCGCCTGACCCACGATGCGACGCCCCACCTGATGGCGCAGCGCGTCGGACACTTCTGCGACACGCGCCAGGAGCTGGACGTCGCGGTGGACGACGCCGGGTTCGTGGATGCTGGTCATCTCTCCGGTGGTTCGAGCGTGGGCCTGGCGTGCCGTCCGTGCCGCGCGGGCGTTCAGGCGGCGGCCGGGAGGCACACGCGGGCGGCGCGAACATTAGGCGTGCCAGCCTCCGGGCGTCAACGACCGGAGCGCGGCGGTGGCGCCGATGGGGGCGCCCCGAAACACTCCTCGCGGGGCGAGCTGCGCCCGTCCCGGCATGCTTGCGCATTTTTTCACAAGCAATACTTTAGGCAGGCTGTGGCGGGAATGCGTGGTGGGGCGCGGAGGGCCGGCCGTGAGGAGCGGATGGAGCCTGGAGATCGAAAGGGAGCGAGCCCCGAAGATCTCATCCGCGCGTCCGGGCGGTACATGGGATACGGCCTCACGTGGGCGCTGTCGGTGCTGCTCTTTCTCGGCGGGGGCGCCTGGCTGGATTCCAAGCTGGATACGGGGCCCGTGCTCATGGTGCTCGGCGCCTTCGTAGGTGCAGGTGCGGGATTCTACAGTCTCTACTACCACATCATCATCGAACCGAAGCAGCGCGACGACGACACCGAATGAACGCCTCCGTCAGGTATGCCCTCACCACGCTGGGCGTGATCCTCGCCGCCGTGCTTGCCCTGTGGCCCCTCCTGTCTCCGGACGGGCGGCAGGGCGTGCTGGTGGCGGCGGTGGTGGCGTGGCCGGTGCAGGTCCTGGCCTTCGCCGCGCTGGTACGGTTCCGGGACCGTCTCAACGCATTCCTCGCGGCCTGGCTGGGCGGCACGGTGCTGCGGCTCCTGATCGTTGCGGGCGTGGCCTGGTTCGCGGTACGCCGTGACGGCGCCGAGGCGGTGCCGATGCTCCTGGCACTTGCGGCCTTCTTCTTCGGACTTCTCCTGCTGGAGCCGGTGTACTTCCGGCCCGGGACACGCTCGACGGCAACATGAGCCTCTTCGGACTGCTGAACGTGCTCCAGGGCGGCCAGGCGGCCGACCACGGTACGGGGGGTGGGGAGGGCCCCGACCTCCAGGGGATGCTCATGCATCACCTGCTGGACGGCTCCGAGCTGGAGTTCCGGCTCCTGGGCCGCGGCTGGGTGATCCATCTCCCCCAGTGGGATCCCATTCACCTGGGGCCCCTGACGCTGGACCTCTCGCCCACGCGCCACGTGGTCTTCCTGTGGCTGGCGGCGCTCCTCTGTCTGCTGGTCTTCATCCCCATCGGGATGGCCATGCGCCAGCGCTACACCGACCGGGCGCCCAGCGGGCTGGCCAACGCCGTGGAAGCCATGGTGCTCTACTTCCGCGACGAAGTGGTGCGCCGCAACATCGGGCACGGAGCCGACGCATACACGCCGCTGGTGCTCACGCTCTTCTTCTTCATCCTCTTCATGAACCTCCTGGGGCTGGTGCCCTTCGGAGCCACCGCCACCGGGAACTTCATGGTCACCGGAGCGCTGGCCCTGGTCACCTTCGTGGTGGTGGAGGTGTCGGGGATGATCGCGCTGGGACCGAAGGGCTATCTGCGCACCATCTTCTACGCGCCGCCGGGCCTGAACCCCGTGGGTCAGGCCATCATGCTGGTGATCCTGACCCCGGTGGAGTTCCTGGCGAAGCTCACCAAGCCCTTCGCTCTGATGATCCGTCTCTTCGCCAACATGCTGGCGGGACACACGCTGGTGCTGAGCCTCCTGGGCCTCATCTTCATGTTTGCCGGGGCCGGTGCGGTGGTGGTGGGAGGGGTGAGCCTCGGTGTGCTGGGCATGGTGACCGCCATCATGATCCTGGAGGTCTTCGTGGCCTTCCTCCAGGCCTACATCTTCGCGATGCTGACGGCGGTCTTCATCGGACTCATCCGTCACGCGCATTAGGGATCTCTTTCAAGCGTTCAACCCGTCGACAGACGACAACCAACGAGGAACCATCGACATGCTTCACGGAATGCTCGCCCTGTTTCAGGACGTCGCCATGGACGCCGAGACCGCCAAGAACTCCCTGAGCCTCCTGGGCGCGGGAATCGGCATCGGCCTCGCGGTGATCGGTGCCGGCATCGGTATCGGCCAGATCGGGAGCAGCGCGGCGGAGGGCATTGCCCGGCAGCCTGAGGCGGGCGCCCAGATCCAGACCGCGTCCATCATCCTGGCGGCGCTCATCGAGGGTGTGGCGCTCTTCGCGCTCGTCATCACGATCCTCTACAAGTTCTTCTAAACCCTTCCACCGGTCCCGGGTGGCTGGCGAAGCGCGTCTTGCGCGTGTCCGCTGTACGGGACCTCGGGAGGCATCGAAGAACCACGGGGGAAGCATGAAGACGACTCGAATCTTGGCGAAGGCGCTGCTGGCGCTCGCGCTCGCGCCCGCCGCGCTCCTCGCCCAGGGCGGCGACCAGGGGGGCGGCGGCCTGTACGACATGAACACGGGTCTGAGCGCGTGGACGCTCATCGTGTTCATCGCGCTGGTGGCGGTGCTGGGCAGGTTTGCCTGGGGCCCCATCCTGGACGCGGTGGATCAGCGCGAGAAGCGGATCCGGTCGCAGCTCGAGGAGGCGGCGAAGGCCAACGAGGAGGCCCAGCGACTGCTGGAGGAACACCGCAAGCAGCTTGCGGAGGCGCGGCGCCAGGCCAACGACCTCATCGCCGAGGGGCGGGCCGCCGGCGAAGCGCTGCGCAAGGAGATCGAAGAGAAGGCGCGCGCCGAAGCCCAGGCGATCCTGGAGCGTGCGCAGGCGGAGATCGAACGCGAGCGTGACCAGGCGCTGGAGGACATCCGCCGCGAGGCGGTGGACCTGGCGCTGGCGGTTTCGGCCAGGCTCCTGCAGGAGCGGCTGGACGCCGAACGCGACCGGCAGCTCATCGAGCGGTACCTCAGCGAACTCAGTGAGGGGGCGCAGGCGTGAGGGACGAGACCGTCGCGCGGAACTACGCCGAAACGCTCTTCGAGCTGGCGCTCCGGCGGGACGCCCTGGAGGAGTACGGCCAGGCGCTGCGGGTCATCACCGATCTCATCGATCAGGACCCGAAGTTCCGCCTCTTCCTGGAGACGCCGCGCATCGACGACGTGCGGCGCAAGGAGGTGCTGCGCAGGGTCTTCGGAGACGTGGTACCGCGCGAGGTGCTCAACTTCGTGCTGGTCACCATCGACAAGCGGCGGCAGCGACTCCTGCGGGAGATCGTGCGGCTCTACGCGCTGCTGGTGGACGAGCACATGGGTCGTGAGCATGTGGAGGTGACGCTGGCGCGTCACGCCGACGAAGCCACGGCTCAACTGGTGAAGGAACGACTCTCCGCCCTTCTGGGCAAGGAGATCATTCCGCACATCCGGGTTCGCCCGGAGATCCTGGGCGGACTCGTGGTCCGGACGGGAGACACGATCTACGACGGTTCGATCCGCAGGCGGATGGAGCACATGCGGCGCAGGTTGCTGGCGGTGCCCGTCGAAGACGCCTGAGGCACGACCGACCACTTATTCGGGAACGACTGAACGATGGCCAACGACGCTCAGCTTCGCGCCGGCGAACTCAAGGAAGTCCTCCTCCACGAGATCGAGAAGTACGAGGAGGAGCTGCACGCGGAGGAAATCGGCGAGGTCCTGGAGGTGAAGGACGGGATCGCCCGGATCTACGGGCTCACCAAGGCCATGGCCTCCGAGATGCTGGAGATCACCTCGGCGGAGACCGGGGAGACGGTGACCGCGCTGGCGCTGAACCTGGAAGAGGACAACATCGGCGCCGTCATCATGGGAGAGTGGACGAAACTCCACGAGGGCGACCAAGTGCGCCGCACCGGCCGCGTGCTGGAGGTCCCGGTGGGGCCCGGCTACATGGGCCGCGTGGTGAACCCGCTGGGTGAGCCGGTGGACGGCGAAGGCCCCATCGACGGCCTGGAGGGCACCCGCCAGATCGACATCGTGGCCCCCGGCATCGTGAAGCGGCAGCCGGTGAAGGAGCCGCTCCAGACGGGGATCAAGGCCATCGACTCCATGATCCCCATCGGGCGGGGTCAGCGCGAGCTCATCATCGGCGACCGCGGCACCGGAAAGACCGCCATCGCCATCGACACCATCATCAACCAGAAGGGCACGGGCGTCATCTGCGTCTACTGCGCCGTGGGGCAGCGGGCGGGGAAGGTTCGCGCCGTGGTGGAGACGCTCCGCGAGCACGGGGCGATGGACTACACCATCGTGGTGACCGCCAACGCGTCGGACCCGGCGCCGCTCCAGTACATTGCCCCCTACGCGGCGTGCGCCATGGCGGAGCACTTCATGTGGCAGGGCAAGCACACGCTGGTGGTCTATGACGACCTCTCGAAGCAGGCGCAGGCGTACCGCCAGCTCTCGCTGGTGCTCCGTCGTCCGCCGGGACGTGAGGCCTACCCGGGCGACGTCTTCTACCTGCACTCCCGCCTTCTGGAGCGCGCGGCGAAGCTCTCCGACGCCGAAGGCGGCGGCTCCCTCACCGCGCTGCCGGTCATCGAGACGCAGGCGGGTGACGTGTCGGCGTACATCCCCACCAACGTCATCTCCATCACCGACGGTCAGATCTTCCTGGAGCCGGATCTCTTCTACTCCGGTGTCCGCCCGGCGGTGAACGTGGGGATCTCGGTCTCCCGCGTGGGCGGGTCCGCGCAGATCAAGGCCATGAAGAAGGTGGCGGGCCGACTCCGTCTGGACCTGGCCCAGTACCGCGAGCTGGAGGCCTTCGCTCAGTTCGGATCCGACCTGGACGCCGCCACGCAGCGTCAGCTGGCTCGCGGCGCCCGGACGGTGGAGATCCTGAAGCAGCCGCAGTACCAGCCCATGGCGGTGGAGAACCAGGTGGCGGTCATCTTCGCGGTGACCAACGGATACCTGGACGACATCGACATCGGCAAGGTGCGGGAGTGGGAGCGCGGCTTCCACCAGGTGATGGCGGCGAAGCACCAGGACATCCTGGACGAGATCCGTGAGAGCGGCGAGCTCTCCGACGAACTCACCCAGCGCCTGGTTCAGGCCATCGAGGATTACAACGCCTCCTTCATCGCCGAGCAGGAAGAGGCGGTGGCGGCGGCCACGGCGTGAGGCACGTCCACACGATGCTGAGGCGGAGGCCGTAAGGTGCCGGGTTCACGGGAAGTCAAGCGCCGCATCAAGTCGGTCCAGAACACGCGCCAGATCACGCGCACCATGGAGCTGGTGGCGACGTCGAAGCTGAAGCGTGCCACCGATCGGGTGCGCGCGGCGCGGCCGTACGCCGAGGCGCTGGAGCAGGTGGTGGCGGGGCTCTATTCCCCGGAGCTCTCGGAGAAGTACCCCATCCTGCGGCGTCCGGAGCAGGTGCGCAGGGCGGCGGTCCTGCTCCTCACCGCCAACCGTGGGTTGGCCGGGGCGTTCAACGCCAACCTCATCAAAGAGGCGCGTACGCTTCTGGAGGAGTTGCGGGCGAAGGGCATCGACACCGAGCTCCATATCGCGGGGAAGAAGGGGATCGCCTACTTCCGCTTCCGCGGCGAGCCCATGGTGACGCAGCGCACCGACATCGGCGACCGCCCCACCGTGGCGGACGCCGAGTCGCTCATCGCGCCCATCCGGGACCGCTTCGAGCAGGGTGAGGTGGATGCGGTCTACCTGGTGAGTTCCAGGTTCGTGTCTGCGATGTCCACGCCGCCGCACGCCAGGGAACTCCTCCCCATCCGAGGCGACGAAGACGCACCGGCGGCGGACACGTACATCCTGTCGCCCTCCGGCGACGTGATTCTGGAGCGGATCCTTCCCGCGTACGTGCGCAACGCGGTCTACACCGCGCTGGTGGAGAACGCCGCCGCGGAGCAGGGCGCGCGCCGCACGGCGATGAAGAACGCCACCGACAACGCCGGGGAAGTGCTGGAGCACCTCACCCGCTCGTACAACCGGGCCCGCCAGGCCCAGATCACGCAGGAGATCGCCGAGATCGTCGGCGGCTCCGCCGCTCTCGAGTAGAGACTCAAGGGAACCATGGCTGAAAACATCGGAAAGGTCGTGCAGGTCATCGGGCCGGTACTGGACGTGGAGTTCGACCCGGAGCACCTGCCGGAGATCTACAACGCGCTCCGCCTCGAGGAGACCAACGAGGCGGGTCAGAAGATCGAGCTGGTCGCGGAAGTGCAGCAGCACATCGGCCGGGGCCGCGTGCGAGCGGTCTCCATGTCCACCACCGACGGCGTCACGCGCGGAATGAAGGTGGTGGACACCGGGACCTCCATCACGGTGCCGGTGGGTGAGGCGCCGCTGGGCCGCATCCTGAACGTGCTGGGCGAGCCCGTGGACGAGATGGGTCCGGTGGGGGGGGAGGGCGCCCAGGTGGAGCGCTGGCCCATTCACCGCCCGGCGCCGCGCTTCGACCAGCTGGAGCCGAAGACGGAGATCTTCGAGACGGGCATCAAGGTGGTGGACCTCCTGGCGCCCTACGTGAAGGGCGGAAAGACCGGCCTCTTCGGGGGCGCCGGTGTGGGCAAGACCGTCATCATCATGGAGCTCATCAACAACATCGCCATGGAGCACGGCGGCCGATCCGTCTTCTGCGGTGTGGGTGAGCGCACCCGTGAGGGGAACGACCTCTGGCTGGAGATGAAGGAGTCCGGCGTGCTGGGCTCCACCTCGCTGGTCTACGGGCAGATGAACGAGCCGCCGGGTGCCCGCCTCCGGGTGGGGCTCTCCGGGCTCACCATCGCCGAGTATTTCCGCGACGAGGAAGGAAAAGACGTGCTCCTGTTCATCGACAACATCTTCCGGTTCACCCAGGCGGGTTCGGAGGTTTCAGCTCTGCTGGGTCGGATGCCTTCCGCGGTGGGGTATCAGCC
>WGEM01000263.1 GCA_015492755.1 Gemmatimonadota bacterium
CCCCTGAAGCGCTGTGACGCTCCTGACGGTCAGCCGATGACTTCCACCTCGCGCACGCGGGTGAGGCGTCGGCCCGCCACCTGGTCGGCGGCCTCCACCTCCAGCCGGTAGAACCCGGGCGCCACGCCCGCCAGGCCGATGTCGAAGAAGCGCCGGGTGGTGGCCCGGTCCGTCTCCAGCTGGATGCCCAGTGTCACCGGCTTCGGGGACGACTTCACCTGCCCGAATTCATCCAGCGGAAGCAGTCGGAAGTTGAGCTCATAGCGCCGCGTGCCGTCGGGTCCGGGCCGCAGGTGGTAGAGCTCCAGGTAGACCCGCAGCGCGTCGCCCGTCCAGACCCGCGTGCCCGGAAGGAGCGGGAAGGGCAGCGGGTTCCGTACGCCGCCGGGCGGGTTCCAGGGGGTCCCCACCGCCAGGTCGCTCATCTCGAACCGGTCGGGGTCGGCGGAGAGGGGCTCGGCGATGTAGGCGTGTCCCTGGCCCGCCAGCGAGAGGGTATCCCCCTCGCTCACCCGCTCCCCCACCGGCCGCCCGTACACGGTGATGTGCATGGGCTGCGGCGGATTGAGGAGATGGAACACCGAGATGCCTCCGTCCTCCGCCGGGGCCAGCCGCGTGAGGCGTCCGGCTTCCTGGAGCGCGGCGTCCCGGAGGATCAGTGTGTGTTCGGTGTCCCGCACGTGGGTAGGGATTCCCCGGGCGCTGGTGCGCCGCGCAAAACGCATCCTCGGCGCCGCCAGGGCCTGCACCACCACCGTGGGCTTCTCCTCCCGCCCCAGGACGCGCACCGCCTGAACCACCATCTCCACGCCGCGGGCGGGCCCCTCGAACTCCGAACGGATGGGGATCTTCGGCACACCCGGGGGATGGTACCGATCCTCCTCCTCGAACTTGAAGGCGAAGGCCTCCAGCGTCGGCTCGGTGGGTGCCGGCCGCCCCCCGGCTCCGTACAGGTTGCGGCGCATGGTGTAGTTGTCCCACAGGCCCGCCAGTTCGTCGAAGCGGCGTCCGAAGCGTCCCCCCAGAATGGCCAGATCCCGGTAGTAGAAGAGTTCCAGGTAGTAGCGGACCCGGACGCGCCCCGGTGTGTCGCCCGCCGAGGTGATGGTGCGCGCCGCGTCGGGAATCAGGTCCGAGGGTGTTTCCACGAGCTGGAAGGGCCCGGTCCCCCGGACATTCCCGAAGAGGAAGTACGTGAACTCCTCGGGGTGAAGCTGGTGGTACTTCCAGAGCTCGAACTGCGGCTGGGTGTCGTAGCGGCGGATCTTCTCGCGGAAGAGCGGATCCTCCACGCGAATCTTGAGCTCCATCTCGCTGGCCCCCAGATGTCCGCGAGCGCGGTTGTCCGGTGGGCCGTACTTCACGTAGATGATGCCGCGGTCGTCGGTTCCGTAGACGCTGGAGCGGTTGTACGTGAAGCGCTTCCGGGCCTCCACGATCCGACGCCAGTGCTCGATGAGCCGTTCGTTTACGTCGGTCTCGGGTGTGGGATCATGCTCCAGCCAGTACCGCGCCACGCGGCGGGCCAGGTCCGTGGTGGGGCCCTCCAGGTATGGCATCCAGCGCACCGAATCGCGCCGCGAGAGGAGCGGGAGGATCCTGCGCGCCTCCAGCACGACTTCGTCGCGGAATTCGTCGAGGTTCTCGCCCGAGAATCCCCAGAGATAGAGCTTGGAGCCCTCTTCGAAGCGCTGCTTCTGGTCGTGTTCGATGGCGGTGGCGAGGAAGGCGGGCCCCACGCGGGGATCGGAACGACCGGTGCGAATGAGGCTGTCCGGGATGGACGCCCAGAGGCTCAGCGCCTGCTTCCACCGTCCCTCGCGTCTGAGCTCTTCCGCCTGCGCGTGGAGGTCGCCCTGCATCTGCGCCTCCGCCGGCGAGGGCGGTGCCGCCACCGCCAGCAGGAGCGCGGCCGCGAGGCCGGCGGTGCGTCCTGCAATCCTCATCATGTCCTGCGTCCTGCCGGGGACACGCCACTGCGTCGGGCGCCGCCCCGGGTCCTGCTTCCACGTCCGGTCAATGCACCCGGACGCTCACACCTCCTAAGAAGTACAGATCGGCCTGGAAGTTCCCCTCCGCGTTTCCGGCCCCGCCCTGATATGGCCCCACCTGGTTCACGATCCGCCCGAAGAGCGACCACGGTCCCACCTCGGTGGAGAACCCGAACCCGAACTCCAGGAATCCCTGGATTCGCGCCTGCTCCTCGTAGATGTCCTGGACGAGCTCGCAGATCACGAAGAAGTCGGGGTTGGGGTTGGCGTCGGGATCGCACGCCTCCACCTGGAACGTGTAGGAGCGCACGCCCAGCCCCACGATGAAATTCTGCCTCAAGCGGTCCTGGGGCCGGCCCTGCACGAAGATCATCTCGCCGTGGAAGGAGGTGAGCCGTGCGTCCGCCTGGCGGGCGGCGCAGAGCTCCCCTTCCAGCACCGAACAGAGCGCGATGCGCGCCGAGGCCTTTCCACCCAGCGTGGTGCGCACCCCCGCCCGCACGATCATCCGATTGTCGGGACGGATCGCTTCCAGCGCGACCCCCAGCGTGGCGGCGGGGTCCATCTTGGACGAGACCTGCAGCGCGATGATCTCCTGCACCCCGCCCACGTTCTTCGCCAGATCCCGCGTGGGGTAGAATGCGCCCGCCTCCGACGCGGCGCTCAGGCTCCAACCGCGCTCCTGAGCGTGGGCGACGTGGACGGGAAGGAGAGAGAACAGGAGCGAGAGAACGAGCCAGCGAGCCCGCGAATTCACCGGTGGCCTCCGGTTGATGGGACGAGAGGTGCGGGCGACGGCCCGCGTCGAGTGCACTCAATCTTCGTCAGCCTGACGTCACGGGTAAAGGCGAACCCGGGTTGCGAAGGGACCTTCCCTTGACCCGCCCATTCCTTCGGGCGAAGCTCCCGCACAAACGGTCCGCCGCCCGCCGGTCCGAACGTGTATAC
>WGEM01000264.1 GCA_015492755.1 Gemmatimonadota bacterium
GGGCGTTGGGGAGCGCGTGGCCCAGAACCACGCGCCATTCGGGGAGGCCCTTCGCGCGTGCGGTCCGCACGAAGTCGACGTCCAGCACCTCCGCCACGCTGCTCCGCGTATAGCGTGCGATCTCCGCGGTGAGGATCAGAGAGAGCGACAGGGTGGGGAGGAAGAGGTGGCGCGCCCGGGCCAGGATGCGGTCCACCCCTCCCAGGCTCTCGTACCCCACGGGGACCATTCCCGAGGCGGGGAACCACACCGGCCAGTGCCAGACGTTGCGGGCAAAGAGGCTCAGCGTCAGGACCAGCATGAGAGCCAGCCAGAACGACGGCATGGAGTAGAAGAAGAGGAGGGCGCTCCCCGTCACCGAATCGAAGAGGGTGCCCCGGCGCACCGCCTGGAGCGTGCCGATGAGGATCCCGGCGATGAAGGAGAGGGCCAGGGCGCACGCTCCGAGGAGGAGGGTGTTGGGAAGGAAGGCGGCCAGGACCTCCCGCACCGGGGCGTGGTGGGTGAAGCTCTCGCCGAGGTCACCCGTGACGAAGGCCCGGAGCCAGGCGAGATACTGGACGGCGAGCGGCCGGTCCAGCCCGTAGACGGCCCGGAGCTCCTCCCGCGCCTCGGGGCTGGACCGGGGGCCCACCAGGATGTCCACCGGGTCTCCCGGGGCGGCGTGGACCACCAGGAAGACCAGCGTCACCACGCCCAGGAGGAGCGGGACCGCTCCCAGCATCCGCCGCAGGACGTACCGGGTCACGCGCTCCCGGGGGTGGCGGCGGGGGGGACCATCAGCGGAGGTCGGGCTCCAGCCACCACTCACGCACGCTCACCCACACGCCCCGCGCGTCCACCCGGACCCCGTGGACGCCGTCGCGCACGCCCACCAGACGGTCCGGATAGTAGACGAACATGTACGGCTGCTCCTGAATGAGCGCCTCCTGGTAGCGGGCCCAGAGCGCCCGGGCCTCCTCCCGGGAGGCTACCACGCCGAGGGCCTGCATGAGGCTGTCCATCACGGCGTTCTGCGTGCCGGCGAAGCCGAAGGGCGTGTCGCGGCGGTCGGACGCGAAGATCCCCGTGTCGTCCAGCCGGAACTCGGTGGTCCAGGCCAGGACCACCCCGTCGAAGTCCCGCGCCTCCGGGTCCAGGATCTGCGACAGGAGCGTCCGGTACTCCACGCCCTCTGCCCGGGCATCCACGCCCACCTTCCTGAGCTGCCGCTGAAGGAACTCCGCCAGGCTCTGCCGCACCCGGTTCCCGGTGTTGAACTTGATGACGATGGAAAGGGGCACGCCGTCGGCGTTCTCCCGCACCCCGTCGCCGTCCCGGTCCACCCAGCCCGCCTCGTCCAGGAGCCGCCGGGCCGCCGCCGGGTCGTAGGCCAGCGGATCGCCCAGCTCGGCGTCATAGGCCCAGTGGAAGGGGGGCACGCTGCTTGTGGCCACCGAGCCGTACCCCGAGAAGGTGGCCTCCACGAAGTCGGCGCGGTTCACCGCCAGCGTCAGCGCCCGGCGCACCCGGGCGTCGGCGAGCTGCGGCCGGCGGGCGTTCCACCCCACGAAGCCGTACGTGCGGGAGGGCGCCCGGACCAGATACACGCCCTCCGTCTCCTCCACCTGGGCCGCGTGGTCGGGGGTCATCTGCACGTACACGTGGACCCCCCCCGTGAGGAGCTCCGTCAGGAGGGTGGCGGGCTCCGGGATGACCCGGAAGACGTACCGGTCCACGAAGGGGCGTCCGCCCAACCCGGCGGGGAAGGCGGGGTTGGCGTCGAAGACCCACCGGTCGTCCGGGCGGTGCTCGCGGAACACGAAGGGGCCGTTCCCCACCGGGCAACGGGTGCCGAACGCGTGGCCCGCCAGCTCCTCGGGGGGCACGTCGGCCAGCAGGTGCTCCGGCATGATGGCCACGGCGCGCCACGGGTCGAGGAACTCGGAGTGGGGCTGCATCCGGAGGGTCACCGTGTAGTCGTCCACCACCTCCACGCCGTCGGGGCCCCGAACCCACAGGTCCCAGAAGGCGTCGTTGGCGAACCCCGTGGCTGGATCGGTGACGCGCAGATAGGTGAAGGCCACGTCCCGGGCCGTGGTGGGGGTCCCGTCGTGCCAGCGCACGTCCCGCCGGAGGTGGAAGGTCACGCTGGACCGGTCCGGCGACACCTCCCACGACTCCGCCAGATACGGAACCGGCCGGAAGCGCTCGTCGTACCGGACCAGCGTCATCAGGTTCA
>WGEM01000265.1 GCA_015492755.1 Gemmatimonadota bacterium
GCGAAGGGCTGGAGGATCTGGCGCCCTTCGACGCCGAGGCGTTCGTCGCGGACGTCTTCGACGAAGGCTGAGGTGTGTCGTACTCGCAGCTCGACCGGCCGGTTCAGTTCCTGAAGGGCGTGGGTCCCCGGCGCGCGGAGGGTTTCGCCCGCCTGGGCATCACCACCGCCCGCGATCTTCTCTACCATGTGCCCCGCCGCTATGACGACGCCTCCACACTCACGCCGGTGGGCTCGCTGCGTGTGGGGATGGACGTCACGGTGGTGGGGACGGTGCGCACCAAAGGCGTGATCCCCACCCGCCGGGGGCTCCGGATCTTCCAGGCGGTGCTGGAGGACGACTCCGGTCTGGTGACGGTGGCGTGGCCGGGCCGGCCGTGGCTGGACCGCAAGATCCGCGTGGGCGACGTGGTCCTGGCGTCGGGGCGGGTGAAGTTCGTCCACGGTCTCCAGCTCCAGCCCCGGGAATTCACCATCCTGGGCCGGCAGGGAGACGCCGCCGAGCGGACGGGCACCATCTTCGTGAGCTATCCCGCCAGTGAGGAGATCCCGCAGTGGGTGCTGCGGCGGGTCTTCGCCGCCAACCTGGACCAGCTCCTGGCGTGGGCCGAGGGTGAGGAGTACCTCCCCGAGGCCTTCCGCGCGGAGCTGGGGCTCCCCACCGTGGCGGACGCGCTGCGGGCACTGCACCGACCCTCGTCGCTGGCGGACGCCGAGGCGGGCAGGCGCCGGCTGGCCTTCGACGAACTCTTCGGGCTCCAGCTCATGCAGGCACTGGCCCGGCATCGCATGAGGTCGAGGACGGTGGGGATCGCCCACGCGCGGACCAACGAACTCCTGAAGCCGCTCCACGCGGCGCTCCCCTTCCGCCTCACCTCCGCTCAGGTGCGCGTTCTCCGGGAGATCACCGCCGACATGAGTTCGCCCCACCGCATGAACCGACTCCTTCAGGGGGACGTGGGCTCGGGCAAGACGGTGGTGGCGCTCTTCGCCATGCTCCTGGCGGTGGAGGGAGGCCATCAGGCGGCGCTCATGGCGCCCACCGAGATCCTGGCGGAGCAGCACGCGCGCACCCTCGACACCCTCCTGGAGCCGTTGGGCATGCGGGTGCTGCTGCTCACCGGAAGCCTCTCGGCGGCGGAGCGCCGGCGCGCCCACGAGGACATCGCCGCAGGGGCTCCGCTGGTGGTGGGCACCCACGCCCTCATTCAGGAGGGGGTGCGCTTCCGGAGTCTGGGACTGGTGGTGGTGGACGAACAGCACCGTTTCGGCGTTCGCCAACGCCTGGCGTTGGCGGAGGGGGGGGAGGGGGACGCGCCCAGCCCCGATGTGCTGGTGATGAGCGCGACGCCCATCCCGCGGTCGCTGGCGATGGCGCTCTACGGTGACCTGGATCTCAGCGTCCTGGACGAGCTGCCGCCGGGGCGGAAGCCGGTCCGGACCGAGATCCGGCCGCCCTCGGTGCGGCGCCGCGTGTACGAGATGCTGGCTGAAGAGATGCGCGCCGGGCGACAGGCGTACGTGGTGTATCCGCTGGTGAGCGAGTCCGACAAGATGGACCTTCGCTCCGCTACCGAGGAGTTCGAGCGCCTCCAGCGCAGCGTCTTTCCCGACTTCAAGCTGGGGCTCCTCCACGGGCAGCTCGCCGCGGAGGAGAAGGATCGCGTGATGCGCGCCTTCGTGGCGGGCGAGATCCAGCTCCTGGTGGCCACCACGGTGATCGAGGTGGGCATCGACGTCCCCAACGCCACGGTGATGGTCATCGAGCACCCGGAACGTTTCGGGCTCTCTCAGCTCCACCAGCTCCGGGGCCGGGTGGGGCGCGGCGCGGCGGAGAGCCGCTGCATCCTCATCGCCGACGCGGATGAGGACGCCGGCGCGCGGCTGCGCGTCTTCTGTGAGACCGCCGACGGCTTCGCGCTGGCCACCGCCGATCTGCGACTCCGGGGGCAGGGGGACTTCTTCGGCGCGCGCCAGCACGGCGCACCCGCGCTCCGCTACGCCGACCTCCTCCTGGACGAGGATCTCCTCCGGGAAGCCCAGGCACGGGCGCGGGGCATCGTGGCTGAGGATCCCGAACTCCAGGAGCCCGGCCACGCCGCCATCCGGTCGTGGCTCCTCTCGCGTTTCGGCGACCGCCTGGCGCTCTACGGGGTGGGGTAGGCGTCTGGACGCGGGCGGCCCGCTCGTGTTTCTTCCTCACGTGCCCGGGGCGTCGAGCCCCGGCGAGCCGGCACCCTCCGCCTCCGGGGCGGCGCCGTCCCCTTCAACGTACGAACCGAACGATCCCGCATATGGTGGATATCAAGCGTCTTGGCGAGCACGTCGGTGAGGTGGTGGAGATCCGCGGCTGGGTGGAGACGAAACGCACCCACGGCAAGGTGGCCTTCCTGGTGGTTCGGGACGGAACGGGCATCCTGCAGTGCGTCCTGGTGAAGAGCCAGGTGGACGAAGCCTCCTGGGAGACCCACGACACGCTGACGCAGGAATGCGTGGTCTCCGTCACCGGGGAGGTGCGGGAAGACGCCCGGGCCCCCGGGGGCTACGAGCTGGGCGTGGAGAAGCTGGTGCTGCTGGCGCCGTCGGAGGACTACCCCATCCAGCCCAAGGAGCACGGGGTGGACTTCCTCCTGGACCACCGACACCTCTGGATCCGCTCCGCCCGCCAGCGGGCGGGACTCCGGGTTCGGGCGGAGGTGGAGCAGGCGGTCCATGACTTCTTCTACGCCCGCGATTTCGTTCGCATTGACACGCCCATCCTCACCGGCAGCATCGGCGAACACGCCGGCACGCTCTTCAAGACCGACTACTTCGGACAGGACGCGTACCTGGCGCAGACGGGCCAGCTCTACGTGGAGGCGGCGTGTCCCGCCTTCAGGCGCGTGTACTGCTTCGGGCCCACCTTCCGCGCGGAGAAATCCAAGACGCGCCGGCATCTCACCGAGTTCTGGATGGTGGAGCCGGAGGTCGCCTTCGCCGACTCCGACGACAACATGCGCCTCCAGGAGGAGTTCGTCTCCTACCTGGTGGAGCGGGCGCTGGAGCGCTGCAGCGAGGAGCTGAAGATCCTGGAGCGGGACACCAGTGCGCTGGAGCGGGTGCGGCCTCCGTTCCCGCGCATCAGCTACAGCGAGGCGGTGGACGAACTCCAGGCCAAGGGCTCCGACATCCAGTGGGGTGAGGATCTGGGTGCGCCCGACGAGGTGGCGCTGGTGGAGGATCGGGATCTGCCGCTCTTCGTCTACAACTATCCCAAGGAGGCGAAAGCCTTCTACATGAAGGAGAATCCGGAGGATCCGCGCACCGTGCTCTGTGACGACCTGCTGGCGCCGGAGGGCTACGGGGAGATCATCGGCGGCTCGCAGCGAGAAGACGACCTGGATCGCCTCCGGGAGCGGATCCGGGAGGAGGGGCTCCCGGAGGAAGCCTACGCCTGGTACCTGGATCTGCGCCGCTACGGCACCTTCCCCCACTCGGGCTTCGGGCTGGGGATCGAGCGAACCGTGGCGTGGATCACCGGGCGGCGACACATCCGTGAGCTCATCCCCTTCCCCCGCCTCATGAATCGACTCTACCCGTAGCAGGTCACCCGCCCGTGCCACGCGTCGTGCTGGACATGGCGGACCGCCGCCCGGTCTGGGCCATGCCGGAGTGGGTCCCGGAGGCGCTCCGGCGCGCCCTCCCCGACGGGTGGGAACTCCGGGTGAGCGAGGAGGAGACGGAGGGAAGCGGCGACGGGCGGGCCCGCGTCTCGGCGGCGCTTCTGGACGCCGTGTCGGACGCCGAGGTCTACCTCGGCTACGGCGTCGCCGAAGAACTCCTCCGCGGTGGGCCGCGGCTGCGCTGGGTGCATTCGGGAGCGGCGGGGGTGGGGAGCTCCCTGACGCCCGCCATGCGCGCCTCCGACGTGATCTTCACCAACTCCGCCGGCGTGCACGCGCCCCCCATGGCGGAGACGGTGGTGGGGATGCTCCTCCACTTCCTCCGCGGCCTGGACTTCGCCGTACGGAACCAGCGGGAAGGGCGATGGGACACCGCTCCGTACTACGTCGCCGGTGCGCCGTTGCGGGAGCTCTCGGAGCTCACCGTGGGGATCGTGGGACTGGGA
>WGEM01000266.1 GCA_015492755.1 Gemmatimonadota bacterium
CAGCTCACCCGGTACTTCCGGGCAAAGGCGGGGATGGCCCCGGCGGGCCTCGGGGCCAGGGCCGCCCCCAGCAGGACAGCCAGGAAAACGGCCGTACGGCCTCGGCTGCGTCGCATGGTCACCTCCATCGTGTAGGTCTGCCGCGGATGGCGGCCGTCACCGCCGCTCGTCGCGGTCGTCATCGTGTTCCCTCGATTCCCTCTCGGGCCTCCTGTCTCCGGTTACGGAAGCGTCCGTGCCCGTCACGTACACGGCCGCGGCTCCGTGCTCGTAGACCAGCTCGCCGCCGCTGCCCCCGGTGCGCACCGCCAGCACCAGCACCGCCACCGACGCCAACGCGGCGCCTGCCCGAGCCACCCCGCCCAGGCGCCCGGAGGCGAGCCCCAGCAGGGAGAGGGCCGCAAGGATGCCGGCTCCCACCAGGAGCGCCTCGGCCGCCTCTTCGTGCTCGTGGATCACCCTCCCGGACACCACCTCCTCCACCGCTTCCTCCTGGTCCTCCCCGGTCTCCACCGCTGCCCAGGCCGACCCGGCCAGGAGGACGAAGACCAGAGACGCCGCCAGCCACGCCCGGGCCGGAACGGTGCCGCGAAGGATGAGCACCGCCAGCGGGATGGCGAGGAAGGGGGCGAGCACCGCCAGCGCGAGAGGGAAGTGGACCACGGCGGGGTGCAGGGGATCAGGCATGGTTCCTCCTTGTCGGCAGACCGCTCCGTCGGGGCCCGTCACCGGCGGACCCCATGGGCGCGGTAATCCTCACCCCCTACCGCCCCGGCGCCATCCGGCAGATGTTCCATGCTCCTCCTGGCGGCGCCCCCGGCGCCGCATCCGACATCCGCCGGACCCCATGAACGACCCCTTCCTGGACGCTCCACCCCGCCTCCGGCTGACGCTGGCCGTGGTCTTCGCCGTCATCACGCTGGGCGCCGCCGCCGACCTGGTGATGGACCGGCCGTCCACGGTGTGGAGCCTGCACGTCATGTTCGAGTTGGGGCTGGTGCTCTTCAGCCTGGGCGCGGCCACCTTCCTGGCGGCGGGCTGGTACGCCGCCCACCGGGAGTTGGACGTCCTCCAGAGGTCGGCGGAGGAGACCCGGCAGGAGCGGGACGCCTGGCGGGCCCACGCCGCGCGCCTCCGGGCGGACCTGGCGGAGGCGATCCGGGAGCAGTTCGACACCTGGCGCCTCACCGCGGCGGAGCGGGAGACGGCGCTCATGCTCCTGAAGGGGTACAGCCACAAGCGCATCGCGCGCCTCACCTCCCGGAGCGACCGCACCGTCCGCCAGCACGCCGTGGCCGTCTACAGGAAGGCGGGGCTGGGGGGACGCTCCGAGCTGTCCGCCTACTTCCTGGAGGATCTCCTCCCCACAGACGGAGCCGGGAGCGACGGCAGCCCCACCACGCCTACGACACCAGGCGACCCCGCTCCGGAATCACCACCGCCGGCAGGCCCAGCCGCTCCACGAGCTCGTTGAAGCGCTGGAGCTCGTTGGAGAGGAGGGCGTCCACGCGCGCCCGGGCGGCGGACCACTCGGCGCTGAGGTCCTCCAGGCGCCGGTAGGCCGCCGGTGTGGGGCGACCCTCCGGTCCGCCGGCGATGTAGCCGTCGGGACCGGTCACGTAGTTGTAGAGCTCCACCCACTGGTTGTCGAGCTTCGGCGGGAAGCGGATGGGATCCTGCCCCGAGCGGTTCTTCGTCTGCTGGAGGAGCTCGTGCACCTCGCGGGCGCGGTCCACCAGCGTGTCCGCCAGAGCCTCCAGCTCCCCGCTCCGCCCGGCCAGCTCCGCCTTCTCCACCACCTCGCCCACCTGATCCCGGATGGCCGCAAGCGTGCGCACCGCCCCCGTGAGGGCGTTGATGGAGTCGCGGATCTGCATGGCCACCCGGAACTGCTCCTCGTAGTCGGCCCGGGTGACGTCCGGGAGGCGCGGATCCGGAAGTACGCGCAGCGGCCGCTCCTGGACGGCATCACCCACCGTCAGCCGCACGGTGTAGTCCCCCGGAGGCGCGCGCACGCCACCGGTGTACCCCCAGATGACGGCGTCGTCCGGGAATGCGGGGCCGGGGTAGGTGAGGTCCCACACCACCCGGTGCATCCCCCGGTCCACCTTCAGCCGGTGGCCGCGGGCCTCCTCCGCGCGGGCCGAATCCGAGGTGAAGAGGGCGGCCAGGCGCCCCTCTCCGTCCACCACTTCCAGGCGCACCTCCGCCGAGGGCGCCTGTCCCAGGTGGAAGTAGAGGATGGCGCCGGCGGGGGCCGGTTCCGGGC
>WGEM01000267.1 GCA_015492755.1 Gemmatimonadota bacterium
CCGTCGTCGCGCCGCCTAGGATTCGGGGCCGTGGCACGCCCAACGCGGCCCGCTCTCTTACTCGGACAGGATCCTGGGACTGACGGGCCACGCGGGGCCACCCCCGGCCCATGGAGTCCTCCGGGGGATTGCAAAACGCAACGGACGCCTGTTGCATTCTGCAAGCCGGGGATACCTTGGTGGGAACCGCGGTTCGGGGTCCGGGGGCGGGCCGCCAACCACTCAATGATGCTGGGGAGACATGGTGACCTACGCAGAGCGGGAATCGCCGCCGGCGCGCGGGGACACGGAGCCGGGTGCCGCGCACCCCAACAAACGCGCCATCCTGCGCTGGCTCTACCTGGGCCGGCTCACGCTTCTGGCGGGCATCCTGGCGGCTGCGGTGGTGGTGGCGGAGCGGCCCGAGCGCGTGGCGGCCATCACCATGGCGGCGTCGGCGCTCCTGGTCACGGCAGTGTCGTTCTGGTACACGCACGTGCTGGAGCGCGAACCGGGCGAGAACTTCCTCTACGCCCAGGTCATCTTCGACGTGGCGCTGGTGACGGGGATCGTCCACATCACGCAGGGCCCCAACAGTCCGTTCGCGCCGGCCTACATCCTGGTGATCAGCGCGGGGGCGCTCCTCCTGCCTCTGGCGGGTGGCGTGCTCATGGGCGCGCTGGCCAGCATCACCTATTTCGCGGATCTGGTGTGGGGGTACCAGGAGACGTTCTCCCTTCCCGTGGCGGCTCAGATCGGACTCTTCACGGTGGTGGCCATCATCACCGGTCTGCTGGGCGACCGGTTGCGCCGTGCCGGCACCGAGCTGGGGGAAGTGGCCTCGGAGCTGGAGCGTCTTCGCCTCGACACCGGCGACATCCTGGCGAACCTCATGACCGGGGTGCTCACCGTGGACGGAGACGGGCGCCTGGTCTACCACAATCCCGCCGCGTCCCGCCTCCTGGGTCTGACGCTGGAGCGCTTCCACGGGCTCGAGGTGCTGGAGGTCCTGGAGGCCACGGCGCCGGGAATGGGCGAGCTGCTGGCCGCTTCCATCCGGGAGCGACGCTCGTTTGAGCGATTCCGCACCACCGCCACACACCCTAGCGGGCGCCGCGTGCGCCTGGGCGTGAGCACCGCAGTGCTGGCACGAGCCGAAGACGACCCCCCATCGGTGACCGCCATCTTCCAGGACATCACCGATCTGGAGCGGGTGGAGGAACTCAACCTCCGGACGGAGCGATTGGAGGCGGTGGCTGCGCTCTCGGCGTCGCTGGCGCACGAGATCAAGAACCCCCTAGCCTCCATCCGATCGTCGGTGGAGCAGCTGGGGAATCCGGGGCTCACGCCGGCGGATCGCGCCACGTTGGAGCGCCTGGTCCTCCGCGAGTCCGATCGCCTGAGCCGGCTGCTCTCGGAATTCCTGGAGTTCTCGGTGATGAAGCCGGGGTCGCCCGAGGAAGTGGACGTCGGCGCGCTCCTCACCGAGGCCGCCGCCGTGGCCGAGCAGCATCCCGCCTTCGAGGGCGTGCGACTGGAGGTGGATCTCCCTGCGGAGGCGGCGCGGGTGCGCGGCGACCCGGATCTCCTGCACCGTGCCGTCCTGAACCTCCTCCTCAACGCCGCCCAGGCCACCGGGGAGGGGGGGCGCGTCAAGCTCCGGTGCACCACCGAGATCCCTGCCGGGAGGCTACCGGTCACCGACGTGGATCATCCTGTGTGCATCACCGTCACCGACGATGGACCCGGCATCCCGGAGGAGCTGCAGGCCCGGATCTTCGACCCGTTTTTCACCACCCGCCCGTCGGGGAGCGGCCTCGGTCTGGCCGTGGTGCACCGGGCCGTGGAGGCCCATCACGGCGTGACGCTGGTGGATCGCGCTGCTGAAGGGGGTGCCCGGTTCGCCATCGTGCTGCCCGGGCTCCCCAGCGGGGCCATGGCGGTCCCCGGCGCCGGAACGAACACGAGCAGGAACGACGATGGCTGACGCGACGAAGATCCTCGTGGTGGACGACGAGACCGCCATCCTCGAGACGCTGAGCATCCTCTTCCGGGGTGAAGGCTACGACGTGGTGACCGCCGATTCCGGCGCCCGAGCGCTGGAGGCGCTGGAGGAAGAGCGGCCCGACATCGTCCTTACGGACATTCGCATGCCGGGGGCCTCGGGGCTGGACGTGCTCAGCCGGGCCCGCGAGGTGGACCCGGAGATGGCGGTGATCCTGATGACCGCACAGGCGTCCCTTCAGTCGGCGATGCGCGCGGTGAACGAAGGAGCGTACTATTACCTGCAGAAGCCGTTCGGCAACGACGAACTCCTGGCCATCTGCCGCCGTGCTGCGGAGGCGCGGACCCTCCGTCGTGAGAACCGGCTTCTGCGCCGAAAGATCAGTTCGGGGGAGGGAAGCGACGCCGCCCGGCCGGTGGGTGTGGCTCCGGCGTTCACGGAGGTGGTGGAACTGGCCGAAACGGTGGCGGGCACCGATTCCACAGTCCTCCTGGTGGGCGAGAGCGGCACGGGGAAGGAGGTTCTGGCCCGCTACATTCACCAGCGATCCGAACGCGCCGACGGTCCCTTCATGTCCATCAACTGTGGCGCCCTGCCCGAGAGCCTCCTGGAGTCTGAGCTCTTCGGCCATGTGAAGGGTGCCTTCACCGGTGCGGTGAAGGACCGCGACGGGCTCCTGGTGGCTGCGGAGGGGGGCACCTTCTTTCTGGACGAGATCGGGGAGATGAGCCCCGCCACCCAGGTGAAGCTCCTGCGCGCGTTGCAGGAGCGGGAGGTGATCCCCGTGGGATCCACCAGGTCCGTGCCGGTGGACGTGCGCATCATCGCCGCCACGAACCGTGACCTGGAGGAGGACATCAAGACGGGGCGCTTCCGCAGCGACCTCTACTACCGGCTCAACGTCATCCAGCTCCGGCTCCCCCCCCTGCGGGAACGGAAGGAAGACATTCCTCTGCTGGCCCGGCACTTCCTGGACCGGCGCTCGGCGGAGACGGGCACCCCGCTGCGCCTCAGCGAAGAAGCCGAGGGGGTGCTGGTGGACTACGACTGGCCGGGAAACGTGCGGGAGCTGGAGAACGCGCTGGAGCGCGCCTGCGTGGTGACCCGCGGCGAGGAAATCCGGCCGGAAGCGCTGCCGGAGCGTGTCCGTACACCCCCGAAGCCGCGCCTGGTGCGTGAGCGCCCGCATGAGAACCCCCCCATGGAGGTGATCGAGCGAGCCTACATTCTCTGGGTGCTCCAGGCCGAGGGCGGGAACAAGAAACGCACCGCCGAGGTGCTGGGCATCGATCCCTCCACGCTGTACCGGAAGCTGAACCGGTACGGCATCGAAGATTGAGGCGCAGGCGGCTGCCGCACCGCGCCTCCCCACGATCCTTCAGACACGACGCGCCATGACGAACCCCATGGATGGATCACGGTCGGACGGCCCGCCCATGCCCGCCGCCGCGAGGCGTGCGCTCCCCTGGGACCGGGTCCGGCTCTCGGTGGTCATCCCCTGCTTCAACGAGCGGGCCACCGTCGAGACGCTGCTGCGGCGGGTGCGCGAGGTGCCGCTCCATCTCGAGGTCATCGTGGTGGACGACGGGTCCACCGACGGAACGCGCGAACTCCTGCGCGAGCTGGAGCCGGAGCTCATCGACCAGCTCATCTTCCACGAACGGAACTCGGGCAAGGGCTCGGCGCTTCGCACGGGCTTCGCACGGGCCACCGGCGACGTGGTGGTGGTGCAGGATGCGGATCTCGAGTACGACCCGTACGAGCTTCCGCTGCTGCTGGAGCCCATCCTGGCGGGTAAGGCCGACGCGGTGTATGGCTCGCGGTTCCTGGGCGGGCCGCACCGGGTCCTGTTCTTCTGGCACTCCGTGGGCAACAAGTTCCTCACGCTCCTGTCCAACATGTTCACCGACCTGAACCTCACGGACATGGAGACGTGCTATAAGATGGTGCGTCGCGAGCTGCTCCAGTCGCTTCCCCTTTCCGCTCGGCGCTTCGGGATCGAGCCCGAACTCACGGCCCGCCTGGCCCAGGCGGGGGCACGCATCTACGAGATGCCCATCAGCTATCACGGGCGCTCCTACGCCGAGGGAAAGAAGATCGGGTGGAAGGACGGCGTCTCGGCGCTCTGGGCCATCCTCAAGTACAATCTCTTCCCGCCGCGGGTACCGCGGTGGACGCCCCCCGAGGTGGAGCCGTGGGACGAGCCCGGGCGGTTGGCCCAGGCGCTGACGCCTCCGGCCTCGAACGCCTCGGGCGATCCCGACTGAGCCGGGAGGATCGTGCTCGAGCACGGGGATCTCTGGACGCTCCATCGGCGACGGGCCACCTGGCTCCTCCTGGCGTTGGCGGTGGCCGCGTACGCCAACACGCTGGGGAACGGCTTCGCCTACGACGACAACTGGTTCATCGTGGAGAACCCGGTGGTGACGGAGGGCCGCCTGGGAGAGGCCTGGACCCAACCCTCATGGCCCCAGGCCCCCCAGGGCATGGGGAATTTCCGCCCGCTGGTCCTCACCAGTTTTGCGCTGGAGTGGCAGCTCTGGGACGGCCGGCCCGTGGGATTCCACGCCGTCAACGTGGCGCTCCATGGGGTGGTGACGCTGCTGGTCTTTCTGCTCCTGTCGTTCCTGCTGACGCCGCCCGCCGCGTGGGGGGGGGCCGCCTGGTTCGCCGTCCACCCGGTGCACACCGAGGCGGTGGCCAACGTCATGGGCCGGGCCGAACTCTACGCTGCGGCGGCCTACCTCGCCGCCCTCCTCGTGTATCTGCGCTGGCGCCCGGAGACGGGATGGGCACCGGGGGGGCGCCTCCTGGTGCTGGTGTTCCTCTTTCTGGTGGCGTTGAGCGCGAAGGAGATCGCCCTCACGCTGCCCCTCGTGCTCGTGCTCGTGGAGGGCCTGAGTCCCCGGAAGGGAGCCGGAATCGCCGCGCTCCGGACGACGCTCCGGCGCGAGGCGCTCACCTTCGTGGCGTTGGGAGGAGCGCTGGCCATCTTCGTGCTCCTTCGCGCCGATGTCCTCGGCGTCGTGTCGGGTCGGCCCTTCACGCCGGGCATGACCGACTTCACCCCCTGGGAGCGCCGCCTCACGTCGCTGCTGGTCTGGCCGGAGGTGGTGCGGCTTCTTCTGGTGCCGGCGGATCTCAGCGTGGACTACGGTCCGGCGGTCCTCCTGCCGGCGCGCACGTGGGCGCCGGATGTGGTTCTGGGCGGACTCCTCTTTCTCGCCGGCGTGGTGAGCGTCCCCCTCCTGGCGCGCCGCGCGCCGGTCCTGGCTCTGGGCGTGGCCTGGTTTCTGTGCGTGTTCCTTCCGGTCTCCAACCTCATCTGGCCGCTGGACGTGCTCCTGGCGGAGCGCACCCTGTATCTTCCCTCGGTGGGCGCCGCGCTGGCGCTCGGCGCCATGGTGGATCTGGCCCGCAGGGAGTGGCCGGTGCGGGGGCGCCGGGCGGGTGCGGCGGCCCTCGCGCTGGCGGTCACGCTCCTCATGGTGCGCACCGTCGTCCGGAACCCCACCTGGGCCGATACCTATACCGTGGTCAACACCCTTGCGCACGAGCACCCGGAGTCCTGGGTGGCGCTTCGGGCCCGCGCGGCGGGCCTTCAGCGCGTGGGCGCGCTGGCGGATGCGGCGGACGTCTACGATGTGGCGCTCCGGCTCGTCCCCGACCACTACGGGCTTCTCATCGAGGCTGCCCGGCTCCGGGCTCGCATCGGGCAGCCGGAGGAGGCGGAGCGCCTCCTGCTTCGCGCGGTGCGCGTCCTTCCGGATCATCCGGGCGCGTGGATCGAGCTGGCGGAGCAGCGCCTCCGCCGGGGAGAGGGGAGAGGGGCCCACGCCGCTGCGG
>WGEM01000268.1 GCA_015492755.1 Gemmatimonadota bacterium
CCAGAGCGCGCCGACGCTGCGCCTGGCGTCTCCCAGTCCGGTGGCGGAGGTGGCGTCCTGGAAGGTGGGCTCGCCCCCGGGCATGAGCAGGTTCCGGAAGAGCCGGTTCGGGCCGTAGCGAAACGCCACGAAGAGGTCGAGGTCGTCGTCGCCGTCCACGTCCACCCAGGCCGTCTGGCGGGGGGCGCCCGGTGGGAGCCGGAGACCTGCGGTGTCGGTGACGTCGCGGAACCCGTCGCGGCCGTCGTTGCGCAGGAGCGCCAGCGCCCGGTCGCCTCCGGCGAAGCCCAGCAGGAGATCGGGATCACCGTCACGGTCGAAGTCGCCCCAGGCGGATGCCCGGATGCGGCGCTCCAGCGCCACGCCCAGAGCCGCCGCCACGTCGGTGAAGCGGCCGGCGCCGTCGTTGCGGTAGAGTCGGGCGGGCGCGCCGTTGAAGCCCACGAAGCGGTCCGGGTCTCCGTCTCCGTCCACGTCGGCCCAGGCGTCGGTGAGCGCGCCGCCCACATCGAAGAGCTCCGGCGCAACCGGCGCGAAGCGCGCCGGCTCGGGCGCCGTCGCGCCTCGATGGGACCACGCCCGGAGCGCCGCCACTGCCACCACCACCAGGAGGAACGGCGCGAGGAACGGCCGGAAGCGCGAGGCGTCCATGGCTCAGGAGCCTCCCCCGGTCCAGGCCTCCAGCGCCCGCCCCAGCGCCTCCAGCCCTTCCTCCAGCACGTCGCGCCGTCCCGCCACGGCGATCCGGATGTGTCGGGGCGCGCCGAAGAGGCGGCCCGGCGTGACCCCCACGTCGAAGCGCTCCCGCGCGAAGGCACAGAATGCCTCGGTGTCCTCGACGCCCTTTACGCGCGGGAAGGCCACCGCGCCTCCGGCGGGCGGGACCCACTCGAGCTCCGGACGGGCCTCCACGAAGGCCCGCACCAGCGCTTGCCCCGCTTCCACGATACGCCGGGCCCGCTCCAGGAGGGCATCCAGGTGGTGGAACGCCAGCGCGCCCAGCGCCTCCGCCGGTACCGCTCCCACGGCGTCCACCACGTCGCGGACGCGGCGGGCCCGCTCCGCCACCGCCGGCGCCGCCAGGATCCATCCCACCCGGAGGCCCGCCAGCCCGTAGGACTTGGTGAGGCTGTTGGTGGAGACGAACACCTCGTCACGGAGCGCCGCGGGGGTGCGGTCCACCCGTTCCGGGAGCGCGTCCAGGTACACCTCGTCCACCACGACGCGCGCCTCCACCTCCCGCGCCAGCTCCCCCACGGCCTCCAGCGCGTCGGCGTCGGTGTACACGCCGGAGGGGTTGTGAAGGTTCGTGAGGACGATGGCGCGGGTCCCGGGCGTGAGGGCTTCCTTCAACCGTTCCACCCGGACGCGGAAACCCTCCTTCCAGTCGCGCTGGAAGGTGCGCACGTCCGCACCCAGGAGCCGTGCCGCACCGGTGTGGGGATCGTAGCCGGGCCACTCCACCAGCACGGTGTCGCCGGGGCGGACCAGCGCCGCCAGCGCCAGGAAGTTGGCTCCCGACGCGCCTGGAGCGGTGGCGACGCACGCCCGGGACACACCGAACCGGTGTGCGATGGCCTCCAGCAGGGGCGGCCACCCGTCGTCGTTGCGCCCGTAGAGCTCCAGGGCGTCCCGGGCGCCGGGGAGTTCGTCCAGGGTGCAGGGGAGCAGGTTGGACCCCGTGAGGTCCAGTTGCGCCTTGGGCGCGTGCTTGGCCCACGTCATGTACGGCGCCCACGTGTCGGGGAAGCGCGCGTCGCTCATCGTGCTCACTCCTCCACCGCTCCGTCCCGCGGCGGCTCGGCCGCCCGGGTCCGGCTCCAGTACAGGTACGCCGGGACGCCCGCCGCCAGGAGCGCGAACCCCATGGCAGAACGCACCGGATTCGTCCACATGACGCTCCCCACCATGAGGAGCGCCACCGCCACGAAGAGGCCCGGCAGCCAGGGATAGAGGGGCGCCGTGAATACCCCCGCATCCCGCTCCTCCAGGGGGATGGCGCGGCGCAGCACGAAGAGGCTGGCGCCCGCCAGCCCGAAGAAGACCCAGTCCACCGACACCACGTAATCCACGAGCTGCGCGTAGGTACCGGTGAGGACCAGGACGACGGCCCACACCGTCTGGATGACGATGGCGGTGGCGGGCGTGGCGAAGCGCGGGTGGAGTCGGGCCACGCGTTCCGGGAAGAGCCCGTCGCGGGCCATGGCGTAGTAGACCCTCGTCGGCGCCAGCATGGTGAGGTGCAGGAAGCCGAAGGTGGAGATGGCAATGCCCGCCGTCACCAGGAAGGTGCCCACCGGCCCGAAGAGCGCCTGAGCGGCGTCCGACGCCGGCGTGAGCGTGTTGGCGAGGCCCACGTGTCCCAGGACGCGCAGGTAGACGAAGTTCACCAGCCCGTAGACCAGCACCACGATGCCGGTGCCCAGAAGGAGCCCCGCCGGGAGGTCCCGCCGTGCGTCGCGCATCTCCTCCACGACGTAGTTGGCGTTCTGCCATCCCCCGTAGCTGAACATGACGGGCACCAGTGCCGCGCCGAAGGCGAAGAGCAGCCCGATGCCGCGGTGGTGGGGCGGCTCCACGAGGTGGGCGCCGGGCACGCCGCCCGCCGCCAGCGCCGCCGCGCCCGCGCCGTCCGCGGCGCCGCCGGCGGGAAGGAGCAGACCGGCACCGATGAGG
>WGEM01000269.1 GCA_015492755.1 Gemmatimonadota bacterium
GGCCTCCAGCGGGGCGCTGCACGGCCTCTGGACGTCGGTGATCTGGCCGGACATGGACCCCGGCCGCCGCCAGATCTTCGAGGCCCTCGCGCCCGTCATCACGCGGGGCGCCTGGATCGGCCTCCTCCTGGCGGGCGCGGTGACGGCGCTGGCGGCTGCGCATCTGCGAGGCCTCGTGCCGGCGACGGTGCTGGTGGCGGGCCTGGTGCTCCTGGTGAGCGTGGACGAGGCGCGGGTGGACCGGGCCTTCATCACCACCTTCGACGTGGAGTCCTGGGCGGCCCCCGACCAGAACGTGCGCGCCATCCTCCAGCGCGAGGCCGGGAGCGACGAGCCCTTCCGGCTCCTCTCCATGCGGGGACGGGGACAGGACATCATGCCGGTGCTGCACGGCATCGAGCTGGCGGCGGGACACCACCCCAACGACCTCTCGCGGTACCGCGAACTCATCGGGATGGTGGGCTCCGGCGAGCCGTGGAACCTCTACCGGAGCGCCGCCATCCGGAGACTCCTGAACGTACGCTACATCCTCTGGCCCGACCGCGAGCTGGGCCAGGTGTACGGCGGCTCGGGGATCGTCCAGAGGCTGGAACTGGAAGGGCAGCCCTACGAGACGCTCATCGCCGAATCCGGACTGCCCCGGGCGCGCCTGGTGGGTTCGTGGGTGGTGAAGAGCGATAACGAGGCGGTGCCGTACATGCTTTCCGACGCCTTCGACCCGGAGCGCGAGGTGGTGCTGGCGGAAGAGCCGCCCCTGCCCGCGGCGGACGGACCGGTGCAGGGCGAGGTCCGCTGGCTGCTCCGCGAGCCGGACCACCTGCGGTTGTCGGTGCGCACTTCTGCGCCTGCGCTCCTGGTCGTCGCCGACAACTGGTACGAGGGTTGGCGCGCCACGGTGGGGAACCGGGAGGCACCGGTGCTCCGCGCCTACCACACGCTGAGGGCGGTGCCCGTCCCGGCGGGCACCTGGGAGGTGGAGCTCCGCTACGCGCCCGACACCGTCCGCTGGAGCCTCCGGCTCAGCCTGCTGGTGCTCACCGCGCTCCTGGCGGCCAACGGGTGGACGTGGTGGCGGAGCCGCGCCGCCAGAGGAGGCGGGCCCTGACCCGCCGCGCGCTCACCTGGGCGGTGCGGCTCGTCCTCACCGTGGCCGTGACGTGGTTCATCCTGCAGCGGGTGGGGCTCGACCGCGACGAGCTCGTCCGGGCCGGACGTGACGTCCTGGGCGTCGCCCGCCCGGGGGCGCTCACGCTGGCCAGCGCGCTCCTCCTGGCCATGTATCTGTGGAGCGGAGCCGTCTGGGGCCGCATCGCCGGCGAACTCGGCGGCCGGACGCTGGCGGCGTGGGACGCGGTGCGGATCTTCATGGTGGCGAACCTGGGCCGCTACGTCCCGGGCAAGGTGTGGCAGATCGCCGGTCTGGCGGCGCTGGCGCGGAGCCGGGGCGTGTCGGCGACGGCCGCCACCGGCGCCGCGGTGGTGGCGCAGGGCCTCTCTCTGGCCAGCGCGTCCCTCCTGGCGTCGGTGGCGCTCCTGGGCGCCGCGGAGGCCGCCGGCGCGTGGGCCGTCGCCTCCGCCCTCTCGGTGGTGACCATCGTGGGCGTGGCGCTCACGCCGCCGGTCTTCCGGCGGCTGACGGGCGCCGCCTTCGCGGTGGCCCGAATGGAGCCGCCACGGCGGCCCACCCCCCGCCGCGCGCTGGCGTGGCTGGGGTGGACCTTCCTCAACTGGGTCGGGTACGCTGCGGCGTTCGCGCTGCTGGCGGCGGCGTACGGAGCGCCCGTTCCCCCGGCGACGGCGGCGTCGGCCTTCGCCGCCGCGTACGTGCTGGGCTACCTTGCCTTCTTCGCTCCGGCGGGGGCGGGGGTGCGCGAAGGTCTCCTGGTGGCCTTCCTCGCCCCGTGGACGGGTCCGGCGCAGGCCACCGCCCTGGCGGTGGCGGCGCGGCTCTGGACCACCGCGGTGGAGGTGGCGCCGGCGGCCGTCTTCTGGGCGCTGGAGTGGCGGAGGGACACGCCGGGGCACGAGAGGGAAGGGGAGGACGCACGCGATGGCTGACCGGAAGATCCTGGTCATCATTCCCACGTACAACGAGCGGGAGAACCTGCCGCGGAAGGTGCCGCGCGTCCTGGAACAGGACCCGCGCATCGAGGTGCTGGTGGTGGACGACGCCTCTCCCGACGGTACCGGCGAGCTGGCCGACGCCATGGCGCAGGAGGAGCCCCGCGTCCACGTGCTTCACCGGGATCGAAAGGACGGCCTGGGTCAGGCGTACCTGGCAGGCTTCCGCTGGGCGCTGGAGCGGGACTTCGATCTCATCTTCGAGATGGACGCCGACATCTCCCACCCGCCCGAGGCGCTGCCGGACCTCATCCGCGCCGCCCAGGACCACGACTTCGTCATCGGGTCGCGGTACGTGGACGGCCGCGTCACCGTGGTGAACTGGCCCATGAGCCGCCTGCTCATCAGCTACTTCGGCTGCCTCTACGCCCGTCTCATCACCCGGATGCCGGTGCGCGACCAGACCGGCGGATTCAACGGATGGCACCGCCACGTGCTGGAGGCAGTGGACCTCTCGCGGGTCCAGTCCAACGGCTACGCCTTCCAGATCGAGCTGAAATTCCGCGCCTGGGTGAAAGGCTTCACCTTCTGCGAGGTGCCCATCCTCTTCACGGAGCGCGACAGCGGCGAGTCCAAGATGTCGAAGCGCATCGTGCGGGAGGCGGTGTGGCGCGTCTGGTGGCTCAAGCTTCAACACCTGCTGGGACGCCTGTGAGCGAACACGAGCGCATCGGGCAGGAGTTCTACGACTCCAGCGATTACTTCGAGGGGGAGGGCGCCGAGCACCTGGGCTCGGCCGACACGCCCTTCCAGCGCTACCGGATCGGGAAGGTGCTGGAGATCCATACGCCGCGCCCCGAGGACCGCGTACTGGACCTGGGGTGTGGCTGGGGGACGTTCAGCTTCGCGCTGGCACCTCGCGTGAAGGAGGTGGTGGGCCTGGACTTCAGCGCCCGCAGCGTGGAATTCTGCCGGCGCCGCCTGGAGCGCGAACCCCACCCGAACCTGAGCTTCGTGCAGGCCGACGCCGGCGACACGGGGCTGCCGCCCGATTCCTTCGACGTGGTGGTGGCGGCGGACCTCTTTGAGCATCTCTATCCCGATGATTCCCAGCGCGTGGCTGGCGAGGCCTTCCGCGTGCTGCGCCCCGGCGGGAGGTTCGTGGTGTGGACGCCGCACCGCGGGCACGTGCTGGAGGCGCTGAAAGCCCGAAACATCCTGCTGAAGCGGGACGTGAGCCACGTGGACTACAAGTCCATGGATCGCATGAAGGCGTTGCTGGAGGATGCGGGATTCCACATCGAGCGGGCCTACTACGCCGAGTCCCACGTCCCGGGGCTCCGGGTGGCGGAGCGCCTCCTGCAGCCGGTGGTCCCGTGGCTACGCCGCCGCGTCGCGGTGCTGGGCCGGAAACCGGAGAGGGATGCCGGAGCTCCGTGATGAGCTGGGAGATCGAACGGCGGTTTCTGGTACGGGTGACGCCCGCCCCTGTCTCTTATACACATCTGA
>WGEM01000270.1 GCA_015492755.1 Gemmatimonadota bacterium
CAGCGTCAGATGTGTATAAGAGACAGCCGCAGAGCCGCGCGGCGTCCGGCCCTGATGGCGGCGAGGGGACCGGGGGCAAGGGGGCCCGCGGCGACTCCACCGCAGCGACGGCGCGCGCCTCGGCTTCCTTGGCCTCGGCGTCACCGGCATCGGCCTCCTCGCCGGGCCCGGGCTCCGTCAGCGCCCGCGGGGTCACCTCCAGGAGCTCGCGGGCCCGCTGGGCGTCTTCGGCGCGGACCCACACCCGCGCCGGCCTCACCAGCGTCATCCATCCGTCGATGCCGCCGGCGTCGTCCGCTTCCACACGGTACGGGATGCCGGCGTCCTCCAGGAATCCGGCGGCGAACTCCGCCTCGTGGCGGTAGCTGTACTCCGCCACGATCACGTCTCGCAGCCGGCGCCGCCCCGTCATGGCGCCCCCCGCGCGGTGGGCGTCACACGCCTCAGGAGCCCTCCGACTCCACCGGCTCGATCCAGGTGAGCTGGATGGGCTCGCCGGGGCAGAAGGTGGTGAGGTCCTCGCGGCGCTGGCCCTCGAACTGCACGCGAAGGCCGTCCTGGCGGACCTCCAGAGGCATGTTCACCGGCCAGTACGTCTTGCCGTCGTCGGCGTCGATCACCCAGCATCCGCCTTCGACTTCCGAGAAGCGCACCGTGCCGAACTCCGAGAGCTCGGGGTCCAACAGGCCGCACGCCGCCCCTCCCAGGAAGGAAAGGAGCAGGACCGACCACACACCTCCGACCCGCCTGACCTGCTGACCGGACATCGACGACTCCCGAGCTGGGTGCTGAGCAAACGTGGTGCTACGGTTGTCTTTCATGGTACGAACGCAGAGCTTGGGCGTTCCGCGGGCGGCGCTGAGCCGCCTGCGCACTCACGGACCGTACGAGGGGGTTTGTCCCATGCGCCGCAATCTCTTGAGCCTGACGGCCGCGCTGGCTCTGGCGCCCGTGCCCGCCGCGCAGCTGGACGCACAGGAACTCTACCGTTCCGCGCTGCACGACTACCGCGTGGTGACGGTGGTGGACGGGCTCGTCCGCCCCTGGTCCATGGCGTGGACACCCGAGGGCGACATGCTGGTGACGGAGAAGCCCGGCCGGCTGCGCATCGTGCGGAACGGGAAGCTCCTCCCCGATCCGGTGCCCGGTGTGCCCGCCGTGGACGACCGGGGCCAGGGCGGCCTCCTGGACGTGGTGCTCCACCCGGACTTCGAGAACAACCGCCTCATCTACCTGAGCTTCTCCAAGCCCTACGAAGACGGGCAGGGCGCGCACACCGCGGTGGTGCGGGGCCGCTTCGAGAACGACGCCCTCACCGACGTGGAGGAGATCTGGGCGGCGGTGGCCCGGGGGCGCGGCCACTACGGCTCCCGCCTGGCCTTCGACGCCGACGGCTACCTCTACATCACGGCGGGCGACCGGCAGGTGATGCCGTCGGGCGGGCTGGAAGACCTCATGGCGCACCCGGCACAGGACCTCTCCAACCACCACGGCGTCATCGTCCGGCTCCACGACGACGGACGGGTTCCCGCCGACAACCCCTTCGTGGGCCGTGACGGCGCGCTTCCCGACATCTACAGCTACGGGCACCGTAACGCGCAGGGCCTGGTCATCGACCACGCCACGGGGCGCATCTGGGCCACCGAGCATGGCCCCCAGGGGGGCGACGAGCTGAACCTCATCCTTCCGGGCGGCAACTACGGATGGCCCGTCATCGGCTACGGGGTGAACTACGGCGAGGGGACGCCCATTCACGTGGGGGTGCGCCGCGAGGGGATGGAGTCGCCGGTGCACTTCTGGGTGCCCTCCATCGCCGCCTCGGGGCTCATGCTCTACACCGGTGATCGCTTCCCCTCGTGGCGGGGCAACCTCTTCGCCGGCGGACTCAGCGGCGAGCAGGTGGCGCGCCTCACGCTGGACGGCGACTACGTGGTGAGCGAAGAGACGCTGGTGCAGGGCATCGGCCGGGTGCGCGACGTGCGCCAGGGCCCCGACGGCTACATCTACCTGGCCATCGACCGGCGGCGGGGCGGGACCTCGCCCATTCTTAGACTGGAACCGGCGGGCGCGCGGTAGTCCGCACGCATGGCCCACGAGCGACAGGTCAGCTCGCGCGGCAGGACCATCGGCCTCTGGCTGGGGCTGGTGGGGTGCGTCCTCCTCATGGTGGTGCCGGTGGACCCGTCCAACGCCCCGGCAAGCCGTCTGGCGGCGGTGGCGCTCCTCATGGCAGTGTGGTGGGTGAGCGACGCCATCCCCCTCTTCGCCACCGCGCTCATCCCCCTCATCGCCTACCCCCTCCTGGGGATCATGAGCGGTCGCGAGACGGCGCCCATCTACTTCAACAGCACCATCGTCCTCTTCATCGGGGGCTTCATGATCGCCCTCACCATGGAGAAGTGGCACCTGCACCGCCGCATCGCGCTGAACATCATCCACACGGTGGGCGGCGGTCCGGGCCGGATCGTGCTGGGCTTCATGCTGGCGGCCGCCTTCCTCTCCATGTGGATCTCCAACACCGCCACCGCCGTGATGATGGTCCCCATCGGGCTCGCCATGGTGCTGGAGGTGGAGGAGGAATCCGGGAAGGAGGCGGCGCACACCTTCACCGTCGCGCTCATGCTGGGCATCGCCTACGCCTGCTCGGTGGGCGGGCTCACCACGCTGGTGGGCACACCGCCCAACCTCTCCTTCGTGCGGATCTTCGAGATCCTCTTCCCCGAGGCGCCCTCCATCGCCTTCGGCCAGTGGATCCTGGTGGGCTTCCCCGTGGGCGCCGTCATGCTCACGGTGGCGTGGCTCCTCATCACGAAGGTCTTCTACCGGCCCTCGGCCCGGATCACCGTGGATCGGGGCGTGGTGGAGACGCAGCGCGCGGCGCTGGGGCCCACCAGCTACGAGGAGCGGGTGGTGCTGGCGGTCTTCGCGCTCACGGCGTTTCTCTGGGTCTTCCGGGTGGACCTGCAACTGGGACTCTTCACCATCCCGGGGTGGTCGCGGCTCCTGCCCCACCCTGAACTCATCGACGACGGCACGGTGGCCATCGCCATGGCCTCCACGCTCTTCTTCATCCCCACGAAGAACCGCGCCCGGGCCGCGCGCATCATGGAGCGCGACGTGATTCCGCGCCTCCCGTGGAACATCGTGCTCCTCTTCGGCGGCGGGTTCGCGCTGGCGGCGGGTTTTCAGCGCACCGGGCTCGCCGAGCTCATCGGGAATCAGTTCGCCGCGCTGGGCGGGATGCCTCCCTTCCTCCTCATCCTCATGGTGTGTCTGGTGCTCACCTTCCTCACCGAGCTCACCAGCAACCTCGCCACCACCGAGATGGTGCTCCCCATTCTGGCGTCGGTGGCGGTGGCAACCGGCGTGAACCCGCTGATGCTCATGATCCCCGCCACGCTCTCGGCGTCGTGCGCCTTCATGATGCCGGTGGCAACCCCGCCCAACGCCATCGTATTCGGTAGCGACAGGATCAGCGTCGGGGAGATGGCCCGCGTGGGCATCGTGCTGAACTTCGTGGGCGCGCTGGTCATCGCCACCATGGTGTACCTGGTGGCGCTGGTGGTCTTCGACATCGATCCCTCGGTGATGCCTGACTGGGCCACCGCGATCGCTTCCGGCGTGGAGGGGTAGTCCAAGCGTATGAACGCAGCCGTCATTGCAGGATCGAGAACGCCCTTCGCCAGGTCGGGCACGCTGCTGGCGGAGCTCACCGCCATCGACCTGGGCAAGATCGCGGTGCGCGACGCGCTGGCCCGCAGCGGCCTCCGGGGCCGGGACATCGACCATCTGGTGTACGGCACGGTGGTGCACGACACCCAGGCCCCCAACATCGCCCGCGAGGTGGGGCTGGCCGTCCTTCCGAAGGACGTGCCCGCCTTCACCGTCTCACGGGCGTGCACGTCGGCGAATCAGGCCATCACCGACGCCGCCGAGATGATCGAGGTGGGTCAGGCGGAGGTGGTCATCGCCGGTGGCGCCGAGTCGCTCTCCCACATCCCCATCACCGTGAGCGACCGCCTCAGTAAGGCGCTGGTGGAGGCGTCACGGGGCAAGACGCTGGGCCAGCGCCTGGCGCCCTTCCGGAAGCTCCGCCCCCGCGACCTGATCCCGGTGACGCCTGCCATCGCCGAGCCCACCACCGGTGAGACCATGGGCGAGTCCGCCGAGCGCATGGCCAAGGAGAACCGCATCTCGCGCGAGGAGCAGGACCGCTGGGCGCTCCGGTCGCATCAGCTGGCCGCCGCCGGCACCGACGACGGACGGATCCCCGCGGAGATCGTCCCCGTCTACCTGCCTCCGGACTACGAAACGGTGGTGACGCTGGACAACGGCATCCGCCGCGACACCTCGATGGAGAAGCTGGCGAAGCTCCGGCCGGTGTTCGACCGGAAGTACGGCACGGTCACCGCGGGGAACGCCTCGCCCCTCACCGACGGCGCCTCGGCGGTGGTGCTCATGCACGCGGAGCGCGCCCGCGCCGAGGGTATAGAACCCATGGGATACATCCGGAGCTGGGCGTGGACGGCGCTGGATCCCGGGGGCCAGCTCCTGCAGGGACCCGCCTACGCCGCGCCGCTGGCGCTGGACCGGGCGGGGCTCTCCATGAAGGACATCGGACTCATGGAGATGCACGAGGCCTTCGCCGCCCAGGTGCTCTCCAACCTCCAGGCGCTGGCGTCGAAGCGTTTCGCCCGGGAGGAGCTGGGGCGGAGCGAGGCGGTGGGTCACCCCGACGAGGATCGCATCAACGTCATGGGCGGATCCATCTCCATCGGGCACCCCTTCGGCGCCACCGGCGCACGGCTCACCGTCACCATCCTCAACGAGATGGCGCGCCGCGACGTGCAGTTCGGGCTCATTACCGTCTGCGCCGCCGGCGGGATGGGCTTCGCGATGGTGGTGGAGCGGCGCTAAGAGCCCGTCCGTACGGCCTCGGCCACCTCGTCGAAGGGCGGAAGGACGTCGGCGTCCTCGCTCACCCAGGCGTAGGCGATCCGCCCCGCGGGATCCACCACGAAGGCCGCCCGCTTCGGCACGTGGCGCAGGCCGTAGAAGTCCTCGTAGAGGACGCCGTACGCCGAGGCGGCCTCCCGATTGAAGTCCGAGAGGATGGGGAAGGGCGCACCCAGCTCCTCACGCCAGCGCGCCACCACGAAGGGCGAGTCCACCGTCACGCCCAGCACCACCGCGTCCAGCGCCTGCCACCGCCGCCAGTCGTCGCGCACACGGCAGAGCTCCGCGGTACAGGTTCCCGAGAAGGCCAGCGGGACGAAGAGGAGCACCACCGGCCTGCCGCGGTGGTCCGAAAGGCGCACCCGCTCCGGACCCGGCGCCGCGGGGAGCGCGAAGTCGGGCGCCGGCTCGCCCGCGGCGGGCACCTTCCCGCCTCCGGATGCCGCGTCCCTCACCGCTTCAGTCCTCCGCCTCCGACTCGGTGAGTTCGCGGTCCAGCGCCTCGCGCACCTCGCGCCGGCGCTTGCCCTCGCGGAAGCGCCGCGCGTCCTCGGGGTCGGAGATGTCCAGCGGCGGCACCGGGCGGGGACGGTGTCGCTCGTCGATGGCCACGAAGGTGAGGAGGCAGGTGTTGGTGTGACGCTTCACCCCCGTGATGAGGTTTTCCGCCTCCACCCGCACCCCCACCTCCATGGAGGTGCGGCCCACGAAGTTCACCCGCGCCGAGCAGGTGACCAGCTCGCCCGTGTAGATGGGCTCCTTGAAGTCCACGCGGTCGATGGAGACGGTGACGCACGGTCCGCCGGCGTGGCGCATGGCGGAGACCGCCGCCGCCCGGTCCACCATGGAGAGGAGTTCGCCGCCGAAGACGTGCCCCAGGTTGTTCACCTGGTGCGGCATCATCAGCTCCGTGATGACGGCGGTGGATTCGGACGGCTTCTTGGGACGAATGGACTCGTCGGACATGGG
>WGEM01000271.1 GCA_015492755.1 Gemmatimonadota bacterium
ACGATGAGCACCGCGGCGCCCGACATGAAGCCACGGAGCATGGGGCGCGACATGAGGTAGCTCACCCACCCCAGACGCAGGACGCCCACCACCAGCCGGATCACCCCCACCACAAGCGCCAGGAGCGCGGCCAGCGCCACGTAGTCCGCCGAGCCGGGCGGCGCCAGCGGCACCAGCGCCCCGAAGGTGAGGAGCGCCGTCAGCGCCACGGGGCCGGTCTGGAGGTAGGGGGAGGAGGCGAACAGCGCCGCCGCCATGGGGGCGGCGGCTGCGGCGTAGAGGCCGTGCTGAGGCGGCATGCCCGCCAGCTCGGCATAGGCCATCGCCTGCGGGATGAGGACCAGCGCCACCGAGAGGCCGGCGGTGAGGTCGCGGATGGATGGACGTCCCGGTGGCGAGGAGCGCACCGCCGCGCTCACCCCGCCGCCTCCACCGCGCGGCCTCCCTCTGCCGCGACCACCTCCGCGTCGGTCGCAAGGGACTCCAGGAGGGCGGCGGACGCCGCCGCCCGCGCCGCCAGGTGCGTTGCCGCCGACCCGAGCCACGGCTCCCGGGCGGCGTGAAGGCGGGCTTCCCGCTCCGCCACCCTGGCCAGCGCGCGGAGCACGCCGGCGGCGTCCTGCGCCAGAAGGTGCGCCAGCACGAAGCGTCGCTCCCCCAGCCGGAGCCCGACACCCACCGAGCGGGCCACATCCGCCAGCCCGGTGCGCGTGAGGAGCACACCGGAGCGGGCGAAGGCCAGGAGCGACGCAACGAAGGGGCCTGCCCCCTCCCGCCGCGGGTCGGCGGGCGGCGGCGCCTCCGCCAGGTGCGCCGCGAGGCCCGAGGGCGGCCCGACGCGGCTGAGCTCCGAGCGGAGGACCTCCGCCAGCGCCGCCGCCCAGTCCCGGTAGGCCCCGCAGGGGAGCGTGGTTGCATGGTGCAGCACGTGCAGCGCCCACGGCGCCAGGTGTTCGTGAAGGAGCGCCGCCGCGGCGTGTGCAGCCGCGGCGGAGCGCGCGCCAGCGTCCGCGTCGCGGTGGGGCGCCGCTGCCGCTTCCTCCAGGAGCGCCGCGAAGAGACCCAGCAGCGCGCTCAGGTGATCGGGCTCGGCGGGCGGCGTCCGCCCCACCGCCCGCCAGAAGCCGGCGATGCGGTCCCGCGCCGCGCCTCCGATCCAACCCTCCGAACCCATGTAGACGGACGCATACGCCGGCAGCTCGAAGGTGAAGAGGGCGGTGTGGTCCGCGGCGGAGGGTGCTTCCAGCCCCAGCGCCTCCGCAAGGCGGCGGTGCCCGGAGTCGGGGGGCTCCGCCAGCGCGGCCAGTGCCCGGATCGCCTCCACCGGGGCCCCGGCATCAGACACCCGCCGGCTCCTCCTCCCTGGGCAGCGCGTACGCGCTCCGCTCCGGGCGCACCGGCCGGAGCGCCCACCAGGGGCGACGCGTCCCGTCGGGGCTGTGCCGGTGGGCGGGGCGCGTGAGCTCCAGCCACTTCTCGTAGACGGCGCGCGAGCGAGCGGTATCCACCCAGACGTCACCGTACCGGTCGCCGGGTCGGGCCGGCCGCACCCGCACCGCCTGATGCCAGCAGTGCATCCCCGACACCGGATCGGGATGCACCCCGTGCGTCAGGTTCTGATGCACGCCCAGGTCCGTCCACCAGATCCGCTGCGTATCCGGATCGGTCGACTCGAACGGTCCTCCACCCGAGCGGGGACTCAGGCGCCATTCCGAGCCGTCTCTCTCCAGCGCGGCGGTGCTCATGGACAGGCGCTGGCCGGGGTGACCCTCCGGCTTCCAGCGTCCCATGTGATGACTGCACGCCACGACCCCCGGCCGGATGCCCTCGGTGAGCCACGCCTTCGCCACGAAGTAGCCCAGGTCCGTCTCCACCCGCACCAGGTCGCCGGTGCGCGCCACGCCCAGCCTCCGGGCGTCCTCGGGATGAATCCAGAGCGGGTTCGTATGGGCGATCTCCTGGAGCCACTTGGCGTTGGCGCTCCGGGTGTGGATCTGCACCGGGACCCGGAAGGTGGTGATGAGGGGCATCTGATCGCCTTCGAGATTCTGGGGGTGGATGTGGCTCCGGATGTACGTGGGGATCGCCAGCTCCGGCCATCCCCACTCCGCCAGCGTCCGCGACCAGAACTCAAGCCGCCCGGAGGG
>WGEM01000272.1 GCA_015492755.1 Gemmatimonadota bacterium
AGGTTGCTGGTGGGGAAGAGGGCGATCGCGATCCACACGATGCCCGATGGGATGAGCGGGAGGGAGGCCCGCCATCCCCACACGGCCAGCGCCAGCGCGGCGCCTCCCACCCCCAGACCCGCCCAGAAGCGGAGGGAACTCGGGCCCGCGGGCATCACGACGGCCGGTCCGTAGTCCACCACCAGGTCCAGCGGGAGGAGGAAGAGGCGCGCCACGATGGTCCAGTTGGCGATGGCGGTGCTCACCCGCGCCGGCGGGGGGAGTCCGCCGATGAACGGCGCGACGTCGGCGGTGGTGAGCGTGCCGAGCACCGCCAGGCGGACTGCGAAATACGCCACGGTGACGGCCACCAGCCCCACCCAGACGGGCCACTGGGCCGCCAGCGCCCGGGCGATGCGCCGGATCCCGCTGCGCCAATCGCTCGGCGCGGGCGTGGCGCGGAGCGTCTCCAGCGCCACCAGCAGCGCCGGGAGGACCACCGCGTGCTCCTTGGAGAGGAGCGCCAGGGCGTAGCACGCCGTGAGGAGGGGCACACGCACCCGGTGGGCGGCGCGGGACAGGTAGACGAGGGCGGCGATGAGCACCCACACCGAGGCCAGGAGTTCGGATCGCCCGGCGATGTTCGCCACGGCCTCCACGTGCACCGGGTGCACGGCGAAGATCAGGCCGCCGGCGCCTGCCGCCAGCGTGGATGCACCCAACCGCAGCATGAGACCCCAGACCAGGAGCGAGGCCAGCGCGTGGAGGGCGATGTTCACCTTGTGAAAGAACGCCGGCCGGCCACGGCTCAGCGTCCAGTCCAGCGCGTAGCTCGCGGTGGTGAGCGGCCGGTAGGCGCTCCGCTGAGGGGGGACGTCCCGCACCATCGGGCGGCGGAAGAGCTCGGGCACCACGCGCACCCCTTCGTGGGCGCCCGAGGCGAAGACGAAGCGCGTGTCGTCCCACGCCGCCCCGTAGGAGGCGGTGTTGGCGTAGACCGCCACCGCCGAGAGCACCACCACCAGGGCGCTCACCCACCGGGGGATGCGGCCATCCGCCCCCTGCGGAACACGCGACGCCTCCGCCGCGGTGGACGCCCTCACGTCAGATCCGGCGGGGACGCTGGCCGTTCCTCAGGCGATGATGATCCGCCGCCGGTCGATCCCCGAGCGCCGCTCCTGACTGCGCCGATCCACCCCCGTCCGGCGCTCGCCGCGGCGTCGATCGGGCTGCGCCCGCCGTTCCGGACCCTGCTCGTGCTCCCGAACGGTGGTGCGGCGGATCGTCTCTCGGCGCTCGGTGCGTCGGCGCTCGGTGCTGCGGCGGTCATGGGCGCTCCTGCGGTCGTCGCCGTGGGGCGTCACCACGCGGCGGTCCTGCTCCATGCGGGGCTCTCCGTGGTCCTGGGGGGACGCTCTGTACCGGGGACGCACCCCGGTTGGGGGGCACAATCTGGGATGACCCCGCCCCCGCCGTCAAAGCCACGCGGACATGGGCCGTGCGCCGGGCATGGCCACTGACCCTGCGCGGGCAAGTTCAGAGATTGGAGCCCGAGCGCCGGAGTTCGCTCCGGCGCCGCCGATCCGCCTCCTCCAGCGCCTCCCGCATGGTTGGGCAGTGTTCCAGCACCTCGTCCAGATCCTCGCGGCGGAGTTCATACAGGGCGCACGGCGTCACGGCGCGGCAGGTGGCGGTCCGCGCCCCACCGTGGAGGAGTGCCATCTCACCGAAGAAGTCACCGGCCATGAGTGTCGCCACATCGCGCCCGATCCCGCCGTCCATCCGGGTGACCCGCACCACGCCCCGCGCCACCAGGAAGAGGGAGTCGCCGCGCTCGCCCTGGCGTACGATGGCGTCGCCGGCCGGGGCGGTGCGTCTTCGCAGCTTCTGTGCCACCAGAGCGAACTCCGCCGGGGGAACGTCCCGGAAGAACGGAACCTTCTTCAGCAGTTCCGAGGGCTCTGCAGCCAGCTTCGACGCCTGGCTCGCGCGGAGCGCACGGAGTTCCAGCGCCATCTCCTCCAGCATCACGTTGGCCACTCCATGGGGAATGATTCCGGCGTGCGCCTTCTCCTCGATGGCCTCCTTCTCCGCGTGGAGCGCCAGCCGATCCGCCAGCCGGTCCTGCATCGCCGACACGAACTCCGGGAAGAGTTCGGCGGTCTGGTCCAGCCGCGCCCGGGCGCTCTCGTACCAGTACTGGTAGTACGCCCGGACTTCCTCCAGAATCTCCGGGCGCACCGCGCCGGTGCGCTCCAGCTCCTCCAGGTCCTCCAGCACCCGCGCATCGCCCCGGAAGCGCGCCCACGCCACTTCATAGTCACGGGCCGCTCGGCCCGCGCGCAGGCCCTCCACCAGCCCCGCCATCCCCGGGACGCGCTCCAGCAGACGGTAGAGGACCGTTTCCAGTCGCTCCCCCGACGGGGGATGGAGGGTGAACTCCGGCAGCCGACCCTCGTGGCGAATCCCTTCCGTCTGCAGCTCGATGGAGTGGGTTAGATTGCGGTAGGCCCGCTCGCTGAGGTGCCCTTTCGTGAACATCTGGAAGTAGAGCGTCTTCTCCTCACCGAAGCACCTCAGGTAGAGGAGTCTGCGCTCCTCCTGGGCGTCCAGTTCCTCCTGGCGGAGGCGATCCAGTTCCTCCCGGAGGCACTCGAGGCTCTCCTCCGCGCGGGCGCGCATCTCCTCCGCCACCCGCGGGCTGAAGAGTCCGCCGGCCTGGAGCACAGGGATCTCGTCCAGCGTCCGGAGCTTCGCGGCGATGAGGCCTTCCAGCCGGGCCACCCGGTCGGAGAGGGGAGGGATGTGGAGTCCGAAGTGCTTCACCACCGCCTCGATGGTGAGCCCCTGTACCAGCAGCGTGAAGAGCACCGCGCCGGTGGCCAGCGTGACGAAGAGGTCCCGGTTGGGCAGCGAGTCCGGCAATGAAAGCGCAATGGCCAGCGCGATGCCCCCGCGCAGGCCACCCCAGTACATGACCGTCTGGTACCGGAAGTCGATGGGGTCGGAGCCGGGGCTGTCTCTTATACACATCTGAC
>WGEM01000273.1 GCA_015492755.1 Gemmatimonadota bacterium
CGCCGGTGCGCTGCAGGCGTGGGTGGACGGCGACGGCCGGCGGCTGCGGGCGCTCACCGGCGCCGCCTTTCCCGAGCGCGCCGCCGCGCCGCCCCTCTTTGCCGAGGAGCTGGCTTCGTACCGCGACCGCATGCTGGAGACGCCCCAGGAGCTGGGCTGGTGGGTCTGGCTCGTCCGGAGACGCTCCGACGCCCGTCCGGTGGGCGTGCTGGGACTCAGCGGCCGCCCGGTGGACGGAGGGACCTCGGTGGGGTACGCCGTCTACCCAGAGGAGGAAGGGTGCGGATACGCCACGGAAGCGTGTCGGGCGCTGGTGGCGTGGGCGCTCGCGCAGCCGGGCGCGTACCGGGTGGACGCGCTGGTGCCGGTGGGCCATGAGCGCTCCGCGGCGGTGGCGCGCCGCGCCGGGATGCGCCTCGTCCGGAGTGAGGTGGACCCGGAGGCGGGGGAGGTCTGGCGCTACCGGGTGGAACGGGCCTGACCCGGCCGGGGGCTCGTCGTCACGCCTCCGTCACCTCGACACGCAGCGCCGGGTGCGCGCCCGGCACCGCCACCCGGAAGGCGATGAAGGGGAGGAGGGGATTGGGGAGCACGTATTTCCAGCCCAGCGCCCGCTCGCGGGTACCGTCGGAGGCGTGGTAGTCCACCCAGAGGTAGATGAACTTGTACGGGCAGAGCCCCGGGATGCCCGTGGTCCGGAAGCCGTGGGTGCGGAGCCAGCGCCTCCCGATGTACCAGTTGCCTTCGAAGGGTGTGATGCCCCACCCCACCGGTCCCTCCGCCAGGAGGTCCCCGCTGGGGACGTGGGTAATGCGTACCGTGCGGCCGGCCATGTGCAGTGCGGTGTGGAGGGAACGCGACGGGCCTTCGGACTGGCCCCTGGGGAGAATCGGGTCGGGGCGCGCCGGGTTCCGGCGCGCCTGCACGCGTCCAAATCCCGCGGAAGCGTCGGGGCATGAGGTTCGATGTGGCGCCCTGGACCCGGGCCTGTTCATCGTGTCCCCCGGATCGTCTCCTAAAGAATTAGTTGACATCCCCGCAGGGAAACCGTGCTATCTCCTAAAGGATTAGGAGATACGGGGCATCCCGGAAGCCCACCCCGGATGCACCATCCTCACTTCGACGGGACTGACCGATGAGGGACGTTCGCTTCACGGAGCGCGAGCTGGACATCATGGAGGTGCTGTGGGCCCGGGGGCCCAGCACGGTGGCGGAGGTCCGCGACGCGCTCCACGACGACCTGGCCTACAACACCGTCCTCACCATGCTGGGCGTGTTGGAGCAGAAGGGTTACGTCACGAAGGAGCGGGAGGGCCGCAAACACCGCTACGCCGCGGCGGTGGAGCGCCGGGCCGCGGGGCGAAGTGCGCTGCAGCGGGTGACACGCCGGCTCTTCGGCGGGTCGCGGGAGGCGGTGCTCCTCCATCTGGTGGAGGGGGCGGAACTCAGCGACGACGAGCTCCGGCGCATGCGTGACCTCCTGGAGGAACGCCTGGAGCGCCGCGGTGGGGAGGACCGATGACGCTGGCGGCGTGGATGGCGTACGCCGTGCTGGTGTCGCTCCCGGTGGCGGGCGCCACGTGGACGACGGCGACGGTGCTGCGGCGTGGGGGGCGGCCGGAGCGGTGGGTGTGGCTGACGGGCCTCGGCGTCGCGGTGGTCCTCCCGGTTCTCGCGCTGGCGAGCGACCCGGCAGCCGGCGGCACGGGTGCCGGTGCCGGGGCGGGAGGGGCGGTGCCCCTTCCCGGCGTGCTGGTGGGCGCTCCCGCGGCGGTACGCGTGCCGGTGCCGGATGCCGCCACGTGGCTGGCGCCCGCCGCTGCGGGGGCCTGGCTCCTCATGAGCCTGGCGCTGGCGGGTTGGTGGCTGCGGGGCCTGTGGCTCCTCGGGCAGGAGGCGCGGGGATGGCGGATCGCCCGGGTCGACGGCCAGGAGGTGCGTGTGAGCGCCGGGGTGGGCCCGGCGGTAGTGGGGTTCTTTTCGCCCCGCATCGTGGTGCCGGAGTGGGTCATGCTCCTCCCGTGGCACCCCGGCGTGTGGTTCCTCACCGCAGGGCTCCGGTAGGGCATCGAGCTGGACTGCGACCGTCGGGTCCTGGAGCCGGACGCGGACACGGAGTCCGCCGCCACCGGCGCGGCTGCCCTCCGGGAGGCCGTGTCCGAGGTGGCGGCCCCGGAGTCGGCGCCCTGGGCGTCGGGGCCGGCCTTCACCCCCTTCACCGTCGCCCCGAAGATCCGAAACGCGGACGAGATCGTGGCGGCGATGCAGGAACGCTACCCCGCGGAGCTGCGCGACGAGGGCGTCGGCGGCACGGTGATACTCTGGTTCTACATCGACGCGGAGGGCGCGGTGAGGGACGTGCGCGTCCACCGGAGTTCGGGCCACCCGACGCTGGACAGTGCCGCGCTGGAGGTGGCGTCGGTGTATCGGTTCGAACCGGCGCTGAACCGCGACCGGCGGGTTCCTGTCTGGGTGAGCTTCCCCCTCACCTTCCAGGTTCGGTAGCGTCGCTCAGGCCAGCTCGTCGCCCATGGCCTCGCGGGCGAGGCGAACGGCGGTGCGGACCACATCGGGCAGCGGCTCGGGGATGGCGTCGGGTCCCCGGGCCGCCATTTCGTCGCCCACCAGTTGCGCCAGATAGGGCTTGCTCCGTGCCCTGGCCGCCTTCGCGATGACCCGCGCCGCAGGAACGCCCCTGGACTTCACCTCACGACGGCGCCGGGCGTCCCGGTGCGCGGCGTTCCGGTAGACGTCTTCGTAGCCCGCACTCCAGAACGTCTGCTCGATGTCGGGCCGGGGGAGCCGGGAGATCCGCTCTTCGGCGGGCGCACCCTGGAGGTGCGTTCCGGCCTCCTTCGCATACCCCGCCCCCGAGGCGTCGCCGTCCACCAGCAGGTGCCAGCGGATCTCCAGATCGTTGGCCAGCTTCACCAGCGGCGCCACCCCGCACTGCGCGAACTCCACGATGTGGACGCCCTCCGCGTCCAGATCGAACCCCAGCACCTCCGCCACGCGGCGAAGGATCCAGAACTCCGACTCGCCCTCCACCAGAAGCCAGCACCGGGCGAAGAGCACGGCGCCCCGCTTCGCGCTGATGTGGTAGCGCACCCGCCGGAACTCGGCGGCAGACAGCGTGCCCGCCTGCAGCGCGAAGACGTCCACACGTCCGTCGCGGCGCACGAATCGGCGGATCCGGTTCAGGGGAACGGATGACAGGAGTTCGCTGGAGTTGGTGGTCACCAGCGTCTGTGCGCGCAGGTCCTCGATGACCTCCCAGGTGGACGCCAGCAGGATGGGATGGAGATGCACCTCCGGGTCTTCGATGAGGATGAGGGGCATGGCGTCCCGCGGAAGGAGCTCCCCGCCGCGACCCTCCAGGATGGCGCCCAGCACCAGCAGCGTGCCCAGCACCTGGGTTCCGCTCCCGGGTCGCAGGGCCGCTCGGTCCCCTTCGCCGGTGTCCTCCACCAGCGCGGCGAGCTGATCCAGGACCCGCCGCACCGGCCCGTGCCGGGAGGGGTGTCGCCGGCGCAGCCGTTCGTGAAGTCGATGCGCCGCCTCCAGGCCCGGACCCAGCTCCGAGCCCGCCACCGTACCGTGCCCGCGCCGGAGCGCCCGATAGAGCCGCTCGATCTCGGCTTCCAGGACGCGCCGCTCCCTCCGCTCGCCGCGGTCGCCGGCTCGCGCGTCGGCGTGCCCCGGGCCGCGCCGACTGCCGTCGGCGAACCGGAGCACCAGCGCGGGGTGCAGACGCCGCAAGGTCTCCACGCCCGCGTCGGTGCGCGGGTCGTCCAGGCGTCGTCCTTCCTGATCCAGGAAGGCGGCCCGGACGCGCCGGGTGTCCGGGTCCGCTTCGAAGCACACCGCGAGGGTGGGGTCGCCATCGGAGCGGCGCGCTGCCCACGCGAAGTCGGGGTGGAGCCCGTCGGCGCCGGCAAAGGTGAGCGTGACGACGATGGGGGTGTGGGCTTCGCCACCGTCGGCGCGGTGCACGTCCTCCTCCCGCAGGATGCGGCCCGCCACCGGCTCGGCCCGGCCCAGGACCGCGCCCAGCGCGTCGAAGAGGGATGTCTTGCCGTGGTTGTTCTCGCCGACGACCGCCGTGACCTGGTCCACGCCCATGTCCAGGCGGCGGATCCCGCGGAATCCCTCGATGCGTACGCGCGTCAGGCGCACCGGACACCCCGGTTGACCGGTCCGCGCGTCACCGCCCCCCCATCGCCGCCAGCGTCTCGGGCAGGACCACCTCGAACTCGTCCTCGAAGTCGATGCGCTCGGGTGCGGGGACGTAGCGACCCAGCTCAGGCTCCCCGGCGGCCAGCGCACGGTCGAAGAGTTCGGCGGCCCTCCGGCTCTCCGCCGCGGCGTCGTCCGCGGTGGAGTACACGATCTCGCCCACCGGGCGCTCTTCCAGCTTGAGGGCGCGCCTCATGGCCTCCGACGCGGTGAAGGCCCGTCGGAGGGCCTCGAAGTGGTACCACGTATCCCCGTCCTCGCCCACGCGTACCTCGGCGTCCAGCTCCGCGGCCAGCTCGTGGAGGGCGCGCTCCACATCCTGCGGTGAGGCCTCGGGGAGTCGCTGCAGCACATGGGTGCGCGCCTCCCCCTCGCTGACCTCGCGATCCTCCGCCAGCGTGCGGGCGTACACGAGACCCAGCAGCACCTTGCGTACATTCCGCGCGCGCCGTCTCCGGTTCTCCCGCGCCACCAGCCAGGTGCGGACGCCCGGCACGGCGAAGAAGAGCGTGCTGAAGGTCACCGGCACCACCACCAGGCCCACCATGGCCAGAGGCCCCCCCAGGCCCAGACGGGGAAGGATGAACCACGGCGCCGTGGCGGATGCCGCCAGCGTGAAGGCGTTCATTCCGCCTACGAGGAGGTTGGTGCCGGCCGTGTTTCCGGTGAGCTCCTTTCGGGGCTCCAGGCGCTGCCAGGCCGGACGGGGCTCGCGCACCGCGCGGTGGTGCAGCGTGGGCATGAGGTGTTCGAACACGTACACCACCTCGCCGTCGGGGCTGGGAATCGCCTCGCCGTCGTACGCGCCCAGCAGACGACCCATCTCCTCCTCGGCCTCGGCGAAGGTGGCGCCGGTATGCTCCACCAGCTCGGCGGTGGTGAGCACCCCGCCGCGGGCGCGGATGAGCCGGATGACGGACCGGTCCTTCTGTTCTCGTGTCGGTTGAGGCTCATCGGGTCCGAAGACGAACGCAAACACCTTCTTGTAGAAGGGCACCTTCACCTCGCCGGGGAGCGACGCCTCCCACCGTCGGCCGTAGTACGGGCGACCGTAGCCCCAGTTGCGCCCGAAG
>WGEM01000274.1 GCA_015492755.1 Gemmatimonadota bacterium
GGCTCCGCACCCGGCAGAGGTCGCCCATGGCCACGTCGACGCCCACGGCCTCGATGACCAGGCCCACCACGCGGGTGGCGCGGCCGTATCCGGCGAATCGGGGCAGGCGCGTCGTGCGCTCCACCAGGGCGTCAATCATGGATCAGCGCGTAGTAGATCCGGCGGAGCGCCTCGTCCAGGCGTCCGTCCACGATGCGGTCGGGCCCTTCCACCACACATCCGCCCTGCACCATCTCCTCGTCGGGCACCCAGCGGATGTCGCGCTCCTCGCCCAGGAGGGCCGAGGGGTCGCCCTCGGGCTCCAGCGCCGCCATCGCCTCCAGATCCGCGGGGTGCAGCCGCACCCGGATGGGCTCGTCGGCAGGGAACGACGCCACGGCCTCCGAGGCCATGGCCACGAAGGTGCGGGGAGCGTCCCGCAGCTCCCGCTCCAGGATCCGCCGGGCCATGGCGGTGGCCAGCGCCACCAGGTTCTCCTCCAGCGCGGCCTTCCAGCTCTCGCGGTTCTCCTGAACCTCACGGAGCACGGAGCGGGCGGCGGCGACGGCGGACGCCAGCTCCCGGCGGGCGGCGTCGCGGGCCATCTCCTGGCCCTCGATGCGGCCCCGGAGGAAGGCTGCCTCCACCTCCTCGGCGTGGAGCGCTTCCAGGCGGGCCTTCTCCTCCCGGGGGTCCCCGCCCGGACCCAGCTCCATCCAGCTCCAGCGCGCCGGCCCGGCGCCCTGGCCGTCCACCGCGGCCCCCTCGGCCGTTCCGGACCGGGGCTCACTCCACGACCATATCATCCCCGCCTCCGATCACGATCTCGCCCGCCTCCTCCAGCGCCCGGGCCAACTTGACGATGTTGGACTGGGCGGCTTCCACGTCGCTGATCCGCACCGGCCCCAGGAACTCCATCTCCTCCAGGAGCGCGTCGCGGGCCCGGGTGGACATGGACCCGAGGATCTTCTCACGCAGCTCGTCGCTGGCCACCTTGAGCGCCACCGCCAGCTCCCGGGAGTCCACATCCCTCAGGAGGCGGGTCACGCCCCGGTCCTCGAGCTTGATGATGTCCTCGAAGACGAACATCAGGTTCTTGATCTGCTCCGAGAGCTCCAGGTCGATCTCGGCCACGTTCTCCAGGAGCTCCTTCTCCGCGCCGGCCGACACCAGGTTCAGGACGTCGGCCACGGCCTCCGGACCGCCCGCCACCGACCCGTCGCCGGCGATGGAGAGGTCGGAGTCGGCGCCCACCGAGTCCTCGATGATGCGCAGCACGTCGGGCATCACCTTCTCCATGCGCGCGATGCGCAGGAGGATGTCGGCCCCCACCACCGGGTCGATCTCCTTCAGGACGGCGGCGGTCTGGGACGGGTCCAGGAAGGCGAGGATGAGGGCGATGGTCTGGGGATACTCGTTGCGCATCAGCGCCGAGAGCTGCTGCACGTCGGCGTTGCGCAGGTGCGTCAGGGAGACGTGATGGTGAAGCTGGGCCTCGATGCGCTTCAGCACCTGCGAGGCCCGCGCCGGACCGAAGGCCTGCTCCAGGATGCGCCGGGCGAAGTCCACCCCGCCCTGGGCGAGGGAGAAGGCCGCCTGCTCCGTGTGCTGCCACTCCAGGAGGACCGACTCCACGGTGGCGGGATCCACCTTCTCCATGCGGGCGATCTCGAAGGAGATGGCCTCCACCTCGTCCGGCGACAGGTTCTTCGTGACCTCGGCGGACGCCTCCTCGCCCAGCGCCATGAGGAGGACGGCCACCTTCTGCCGGCCCGTCAGCGGGGCCGGCTCCAGGTCTTCGCGGCGGGCCAGAGCGGTGCTCACGTCAGGTCTCCCTCATCCAGCTGCGCAGGACCCGTGCGGTCATCTCGGGATCGGTCATCTCGAAGGGCCGGGGCGGCGGGGCGATCTCCGCCGGTGGAGGCGGACCCGTGTGGACCTCGGCCGGGGCCGTCTCCGCCGGGGGCAGCGCCGCAGCGGAGCCCGCAGCCTGGAGACGCGCCGGCACCGGAGGAGCCGTCTCCTTGATGGCGCCCACCAGGCGCAGCGCCAGGAAGAGCGCCGTCAGCAGACCCATGAGGGCCAGCAGGGGGCGCACCGCCACGGTGGCCAGCGCCAGGAAGTCCAGCCCCTCTTCCGTGGGGATGGGATCGGGCCGCACCTCCCGAGGTGCGCTCACCACGCT
>WGEM01000275.1 GCA_015492755.1 Gemmatimonadota bacterium
CCTGGACGACATGGTGCGGCGGCTGGAGACCATCGCGCATCAGATCCGCACCGATCCGCAGCCCCACGTCGGCGGGCACGCTGGCGCGGATCTCCGTTTCCAGATGCTGGATGCGGGCCAGCGTGAGGACGTGGGGCTGCGGATCGGTGCGGATCTGATGCGCGATGGTCTCCAGCCGCCGCACCATGTCGTCCAGGGCGATCTGCTGCTCAGCCCGGTCCTTCTCGCTGGACAGGAGCCTCGCCGCCAGCTCCGCCTGCTCCTTCGGCGTCTCTCCCCGGCGGATGGAGCCCGCCACGGCGGTGGCGTGAAAGACCCCGTCGCGAAGCGTCGCCACCGTCTCCGGCGCCGCCCCCGTGATGGCGGATCCGGGACGGGGCTCGAAGAGGAAGACGTGGCTTCCGCGGTTGGCCGCCCAGAGCGAGACCGCCACCCGGGCGGGGTCCGGGCGCGGGCTGCCCTCCGCCGGCGCCACGTCGATGTCGAGGATCCGGGCCAGCACCACCTTGCGCACCCGCCCCCCCCGGATGGCGGCGAGACAGTCGCGCACCGCCTCCTCCCAGTCCTCCCGGCTCGCGGGACCCGCTCGCCCGGTGACGGCGGGGGGTAGGCCGTCAGCCACGCCGCCCGAGGCCGCCAGCTCCGCGCGCAGCGCCTCCGCCCGGTGCCTCAGGCGCCGGAAGGCCTCCTCGGCGTCGTGCGGCGCCGCCAGCACGCGCACACGCAACCACGCGTCCCCGTCCTCATCGCCCTCCAGCTCCACCTCGGGGAGGTGGAAGAGCCCCCCGGGAAAGGCGTCCCAGATCCCGAGGGGGACGTGGTCCTCCAGGAAGGAGAACCCACCGTAGAAGCGCACGCGCGGGGCGCGGATGGTCCCCGGCGGAAGGAGCGGGTCGGTGGCCAGCCGGCGTGCCGCCGTCCGGATCCGGTCGAAGCGGTCTCCCTCCGAGGAGGCGTCGGAGCGCAGCTCCGCCACCACGCCGGCGTGCGCCACCCAGCGCTCGCCGCGCGCCCAGAACCCGCGGGGACCGCCGGCGGCCCGCGCCAGGAAGGCTTCGGGCCGGAGGTCCGGCGCGGGGACGGTGATGGATGCCAGTCGGAGCTGCCGGGTTGCCACGCCTCGACTCCAGGGGTGTTCCGCCCGACGTCGTGTCGGGTGCGGCCCGGAATATAGCAGACGCGCCCCCGCCCCGAATCAGGAGGGGGGTGGCAGGACCACCAGGGTCAGCACCGGCATCCACCACATCCGGCGCGCGCCGAGTCCGCCGCGTCCCCTCACGACCCCGCCCTGCGGAAGCGGTACGTGAACCCGTCACAGCACGGATCCACCAGGAGGAGGGTGTCGTCCCCTTCGAAGCGCACCTCCTGCGTGGCCACGCCCAGGACGGGCTCGGTGTAGACGACGCGCACGGTGTCGTCGCCCGGCGAGGGATCCACGCGGTACGTGGTGGTGGCGTCTTCCTGCCCGTCCCGGGTGAGCCGGACGGTGCCGTCGGCGCCGAACTCCAGCCGCATCTCGTAGCCCGCGTCGTCCGGCGTCACCGTGGTGCCGGCGATCCCCCCGGTGGACTCCACCCACACCCAGACGCCCACCAGCCGCGCCGCAGCGTCGTCCGGCCCGGTGCTCGTGCCGCAGGCCCACGCCAGCGCGGCCAGGGCCGTCGCCGTCCTCCGCATCACGCTCATCGCTCGTCCCCCGCCGACCATCGCCGTCTCCCTCCCAGCGTTTCGCCACCCCCGCCTTCCAGCAGAGATACCGCGCGCGGGACGGGACGGTTTCAGCGCACGCGCCGCGAAAAGCTTTCCATCGCACCCCGCGCGCCGCATCTTGGGCAAGGTTGCGCCCCGGTGCGACTTCCGGGATCCACGTTCGTACTCAATTCCCCCAGCGAGTGGACGCGTGATGAGCACAACCTCGCCCACAAAGCCCGTCGCCCAACCCGTTCCCCGACCCCTCACCTGGCCGCCTCCGGGACTGGAGCGGCTGCAGGGGAAGCTCTGGCGCGTGGTGGGGATCTGCTGGGTGGGGAGCCTCATTCTCGTCCTCCCCCTCATCTGGGCGCTGGCCACCGAGCAGCCCTTCTACAGCCTGGGCCCCTTCGAGGAGAACTGGCAGGTAGGGCTGGGGATCGCGCTGGTGGGCGCGGTGGTGATCCTCTTCGGCTTCGCCACGTTCTTCGGCCTCCTGCGGGCGGCGGCACGGGCGGCGGAGGACGGGTACGGGACGCTCACCATCCTCGAGGTGATCACCGACGTCACCCGCGACACCGGCTTCCTCATCCAGGGCAAACGATACTTCAGCCTCCTGGACACGCACCGACGGGCTGCGGTGGTGCAGTCGCGGATCCGGGGCGCCGTGCTGTTGCTGGCGGCGGCACTCTGGTTCGTGGTGGGCTTCGGTCTGGCGGTGATGCTGGCGGCGAGGGGCTTCCTCACCCCGTCGGGCATCTGGCTCATGACGCTGGGACCGACGCTCCTCATGCTCCTGGCGGGCGGCGCCATCCTCTTCGCGCAGTCCGCCGCGGTGCGGAGCGCGAAGCAGTCGTGGGTGGCCAAGGAGGGGCGGGACCGCATCGCCACGGAGGCCAAAGCGTGGCTGGAGGCGCTGGATGAGGCCGGCGACGCCGTTGTCCTGGGATCGGGCCCCAAGGG
>WGEM01000276.1 GCA_015492755.1 Gemmatimonadota bacterium
CCCCGGGCCCGGAGACGCTCGTTGAGGGCGGGAAGCTCCTCCTCCAGGAGCCGGTCCATGAGCGCCTTCGCCTCTTCGAAGCGCTCCCGGAGCACCTCGTAGACCTCCCGCTGCTGGCGGGTGGGCGGGAAGTCGGCGCCGAAGCGGCCCACGTCGCTCCCGAGGGCGGCCATGCGGCCGTAGAGCTTCATGGGCGAGCGGAAGGCGTCCTCCCGGGCGCCCGAGAGGTTGAGGTCGAAGAGGCGGCCCTCCACCTCCAGGAGCTGCCGCCGGAAGGCCGCGGCGGCCTCGGCCACCGCGCCGGCGTCGGCCTCCACCCGCGTCAGGTCCTGGAGGTCCTCCACCTGCTCGCGGATCCACTCGAGGCGGTCGATCATGCGGGCCATCTCGTCCAGGTCGTCCCGGAGCGACAGGGAGAGCGCCACCTGGCGGCGGATGTCCTCCACCGTCCCGGTGGTGTTGGGGTCCTTCAGCACCTCGACCCCGGTGGTGAGGGTCCGCTCCCCCACCTCGATGCGCACGGCGTAGCGCCCGGGGACGGCCAGCGGGCCGCGCTGCCCGCCCACCAGATCCAGATCCCAGGTGCGCAGCCGGCGGGTGCCGTCCTCCTCCATGCGGATCCAGGGCATGTCCGGGGGCGGAGTGCGGAGACGGGGCCGCTTCGGCGACTCATGGCGCAGGTCCCACATGATCCGGTTGAGCCCCGGACGGCCCTCGGCGCGGAGGGTGCGAACGAGGGCGCCTTCGGTGTCGCGGATCTCCACCGTCATGGCCCCGGCGGCTCCGGCGGAGAGCCACACGTCGATGGCCGCCCCGTACGCCGGATTCCTTCCGGAGACGTGGCTGGGGGTGCTCTTGAGTCCCTGCACCGTCCGGAACCGGTATGCCGGCAGGGGAGGCACCACGTGCGCGTCGGAGGCCAGGACCCCGGCGTCCAGCGCCCGCAGCCCCGTGATGTTGTCCAGGATCCAGAAGCCCCGACCGTAGGTGGCCACCACCAGATCGTGGAAGTAGGGTTGCACCGTGAGCCAGTAGACGGGGGCGGCGGGGAGGTTGTTGCGGAGCCGCATCCAGTGCTCCCCGTCGTCCAGCGTGAACCAGACCCCGTTGTCGGTGCCGGCGAAGAGCATGCCCGGACGCACCGGGTCCTCCCGCACCACGTGCACGAAGGAGGAGTTGGAGCGCCGGATCCCCGCGTCGATGCGGCGCCAGCTCCGGCCGTAGTCGGTGGTGCGGTAGATGTAGGGCTGGAAGTCTCCCATCTGGTGGCGGTCCACGGCGGCGTACGCCGTGCCCGGCGCGTGACGTGACGGCTCGATGTTGCTGAACTGCCCGTACTCCGGGCGCTCCGGGAGGTTGGCGGTCAGGTTCGTCCAGGTGTCGCCGCCGTCCCGCGTCAGATGGATCTGCCCGTCGTTGCTCCCCGCCCACAGGACACCCGGCTCCAGCGGGGACTCGGCCAGCGCGTAGAGGACCGAGCCGTCGAAGGTCATGAGGTTGTCGGTGGTCATGCCGCCGGAGTTCTGCTGCTTCGACCGGTCATTGAGCGTCAGGTCCGGGCTGATGACCTCCCAACTCGCGCCGCCGTCGCGGGTGCGGTGCACGTGCTGGCTTCCCACGTAGACCGTGTTGTGGTCGTGGGGCGAGATCACCACCGGGAAGGTCCAGTGCCAGCGGTAGCGGAGGTCAGCCGGACGCCAGCCGTACGCCGCCTCGGGCCAGACCCGCACGTTGCGGGCGTGGCCGGTGGCGGGGTCGAAGACCTCCAGGCCGCCGTCGTAGCACCCGCTCCAGACCTCGTTGTTGGCCGCCGTGTCGGGGATGGCGAAGCCCGATTCACATCCGCCCACGCCGGACCAGTGCCCCACGGTGATGGAGCCGGAACGGGAGTTGGAGGGCCCCTTGTAGGACCACCCGTCCTGCCGGTTGCCGTAGAGGTTGTAGGGGACCTCGTTGTCGGTGAAGACGTGGTACATCTGGGCGATGGGCAGGACCACCCGCTGGAAGGTGCGCCCCCGGTTCAGCGTGATGGTGGCGCCGCCGTCGTCGGCCACCATGAAGCGGTCCGGGTTGGTGGGGTC
>WGEM01000277.1 GCA_015492755.1 Gemmatimonadota bacterium
CGGGCGTGCAGCTCTCGCGCATCGCCGGTACCGAAGGCTCCATCCGGTTCGAGTCCAACGGGCTCTTCGTGTGGCTTCGGGGTCGCCGGACGAGGCTTTATCTTCCAGGGCTCCGCGATCTGGGGGGATTCGGCGCCATGTGGCGGGATTTCGCCGGGGCGCTCCTGCACCACCGGGATCCGGAGATGACGCTGGACGAGGGCGAGCGCGACGTGCGCCTCGTGCATGAGATCTATCGGACCGCCGACGCAGCCGCGTCCGCGGACCACAGGAATCGAGATGATGAGTAGCGACTGGATCCTTGCGGCTGTGGTGGGGCTGGCCGCGGGCCTGCACTGTGCCACCTGGGGCATGTACAAGGACGGCCCCTTCGAAGGCTTCTCGTGGCGGACGTACATGCGCAGCCCCGTCCTGGCCACGGGTATCGCGCTGGCGCTGGCGGCGCTCTTCCCGGGGGAGTTCCGCGGCGCCGCGGGTGCCACCGTGCTCTTCGGTGTCACGTACGGGTTGGAGCGCGCCTTTTCGGAGATCTACAAGACCTTCATCCGGGAGCAGGACCAGTCCAAGTACACCATCCCCATGCAGTTCGCCGTCTTCGGACGGGTGGTGAAGAGCCGCGCCGTCCGTCTGGCGGTGGGCGCGGGGTACCTGGCGGTGGGGCTGGCGGTGCTCTACGGCACGCATCGTCTCCAGATGGCGGACACCGGGATGCCGCGCGTCCTGGAGATCTTCCTGGTGAGCAGCGCGGGAGGCTGGATCAGCGCCTTCGGGGGAGCGTGGAAGGACGCGCCCATCGAGGGGTTCCACACCTTCAAGTTCTTCCGGAGCCCGGCCTTCGCGTTCGGCTACGGCGCCCTCCTCTCGATGCTGACCCCCCGCTACCCGTTCCTCTTCCTGGGGGCCATCGGATACACGGTGGCCACCATCGAGACGTACAAGACCTTCTTCTTCCCCAACAAGAAGCGCGGCAAGTTCCAGGGCAAGGAACCCGTCTTCCAGGATTTTCTCCGGACGCGCAACCGATTCGTGCCGCTCTACGTCGCCATCACCCTCGTCGTGCTGGTCACCGCGGGGGTGGCGCTCTCTACGGCGCAGGGAACGACGTCGCAGGGTGTGGCGTTCTAGAAAGCTGACCGCTGCGTGAGGAGGAGAGGATGGTGATGCCCGTACCACCCAGGCTGAGGCGCGCCGTGTTCCGGCGGGTGCTGGCGTTGACGGCGGGCGCCTCGTTCCTGGCTCCCGTCGCGGGAGCGGCTCAGAGCGCCGACACGGTGGTGGTGGATCTGGCGGAGGCCGAGCGCATCGCGCTGGAGCGCGGCCCCGCGCTGGCGGCCGCGCTGGCCGACGTGGAGCTGAAGGAGGCCCAGCACCAGCAAGCGCGCAACATGCGCTATCTCACGGAGTTCAACCTCCGGAATTTCTGGGGTCCCATCAACCGGCAGCGGGGTATTTTCACCGAGACGGGCGTGCTCATCTCGCCGGACACCATCGTGGGCATCGACGACATCCGGTGGTTCACCCAGCTGGAGCTGGAGATCGTCCAGCCGCTCACCGGTTTCGGGAAGGCGAAGGCCCGCATCGAGGCGGCGGAACGCAACATCGAGGTGGCCGAGGCGGGTCTGGAGACCGCCCGCGCCGACGCCCGCTACCTGGTTCGTCGCCTCTACTGGCAGGCGGTGCAGGCCCTGGAGCTGCGCCGTATGGCGGACGATCTGGCGCAGCGACTGGCGGAGGCCAGGGAGACGCTGGAGGAGCGGGTGGACGAGGGCGAAGCCAGCCAGAACGAGCTCTTCAAGTTCCAGGTCTTCGAGTACGAGGTGGCCCGGCGCTCCCGCGAGGTTGCGGACAACCTGGAGCTGGCGCTGGAGGCGCTCCGGGCGGCGCTGGGCTACCCCGAGGGGACGCCGCTGCGGCTGGCGGACGACGAGCTCACCGTCCCCGACGTCACGCTGGAGCCGCTGGAGAGCTATCTGGAGGCGGCGCGCGCGGCGCGTCCCGAGCTGCACCAGCTCCGGGCCGGTGTGCTGGCCCGCCGCTCGCTGGCCCACGCCGAACGGCGCGACGGCTGGCCCACGCTCTTCGTGGCCGGCGGGCTCAAGGCGAACCTGGCGCCCTCGCGCTTCGACCCCCGCAACCCGTTCTGGCGGAACGAGACCAACTACTTCCGCCCCGCGCTGGCCATCGGATTCGACTGGGAGCTGGACTTCATGCACCACCGCGATGCCGCGCGGGTGCAGGAGGTGGAGGCGCGAAAGCTGGAGGCGCAGCAAGCGCCGCTCCTGGCGCAGGTGGAGCAGGAGGTGCGCCGGGCCTACCTTGCCGCCCGGCGGGCCCAGGCGGACGTGGAGGAGGGGCGGCGGGCGCTCCGGGCCACCGAGAACTGGCTCCGGGCCGAGGCGCAGACGTACGACCTCGGTCTCGGCGACATCCAGGACCTCATCGACGCGTATCAGGCCAACGTGCAGATGCGCACCGAACAACTGAGCAACATCGCGGCGCTGCGCCTCGCGCTGGCGGAGCTGAACCGCCGGGTGGGTCGGGACGTGGTGCGGGTGGGAGGATGAGCATGACGACGACGTGGCGGGCGCCCCGCATGGCGGTCCTGGTGGCGGGTCTCTGGC
>WGEM01000278.1 GCA_015492755.1 Gemmatimonadota bacterium
AGCTCCACCCAGCGGTCCTCGCCGTCGGATTCGATGATCACCGCCGGCAGGTCCGGGCCGCTGGGATGTGGAAAGTTGCCCACGGCCGTGACCTTTCCCGAGAGGGGGGCGTGCACCGGGGCGCCCACGGGACCCTCGGGCTCGCCGATCTTCTGTCCGGTCCGCACCGCGTCCCCCACCGCCACCAGGGGACGGCAGGGCGCGCCGATGTGCTGCACCAGGGAGACCACCGCGCGGGACGGCAGGGGCGCCTCCCGGACGGGCTTGTGGCAAGTGAACGCCTTCCCCTCCGGCGGGTGGATGCCGCCGTGGAACGTCCGGCGCGCGGCGCCGTTTCGCACCGGCATGAACAGGAACCGCAGCGCCTCGCCCAGGCTCACGTCTGCCCTCCCCGGTGCTTGGCGTCCAGCATGTCCTTGAGCTCCGCCATGAACTCGTTGAGGTCCTTGAAGGAGCGGTACACCGAGGCGAAGCGCACGTAGGCCACCTCGTCCAGGTCGTGGAGCTTCTGCATGATGGCCTCGCCGATCTCCGAGGTGGGGATCTCCTTGACGTTGCGCTCCTGGACCTGCCGCTCGATGTCGTCCACGATCTTCTCCAGCACCTCCATGCTCACCGGCCGCTTCTCGCACGCCTTCTTGAGTCCCTGCAGGAGCTTCTGGCGGTCGAAGGGCTCCCGCCGGCCGTCCTTCTTGATGACCATGGGAAGGACCTCTTCGATCCCTCGTAGGTGGTGAAGCGCTTCCCGCACTGGAGGCACTCCCGCCGGCGGCGGATGGCCTCCCCCGACTGGCTCAGGCGGGAGTCCACCACCTTGTCTTCCAGGTGCCCGCAGAACGGGCAAAGCACGGCGTGAACCCTCCGGATGACGGTCTATCTATTTTTGAGGATCAGGGGCGGGCTTGGCCAATGATTTTTGGCAATTGATTCATTAGGCGCGCTTATTTATCGCCCCACCGGCTCCGCGTAGGCAGGAAAGCGGGCGCAGAGCGCCTCGACCCGCTCGCGAACCGATCCCAACACCGCCGGGCTCTCCCGGTGCGTCAATACCTCGTGGATCAGGTCGGCGATCTCTTCCATCTCGGGTTCCTTCATACCCCGGGTGGTGACGATGGGCGTCCCCAGGCGGATGCCGCTGGTGACGGTGGGCGGGCGCTCGTCGAAGGGGATGGCGTTCTTGTTCACGGTGATGCCCGCGGCATCCAGGGCTTCCTCGGCCTCGGCGCCGGTGATGCCCGCAGGACGCAGGTCCACCAGCATCAGGTGGTTGTCCGTGCCCCCGGAGACGATGGCGTAGCCGTGCTCCTCGAGGCGTGCCGCCAGGGCCCGGGCGTTGGCCACCACCTGCCGCTGGTAATCCCGGAACTCCGGGGTGAGGGCCTCCTTGAAGGCCACGGCCTTGGCCGCGATCACGTGCATGAGGGGGCCGCCCTGCGCGCAAGGAAAGACCGCCTTGTCAATGGCCTTGGCGTGCTCCGCCTTGCAGAGGATCATGCCGCCCCGGGGCCCCCGCAGGGTCTTGTGGGTGGTGGTGGTGACCACGTCGGCGTGGGGAACGGGGCTGGGATGCAGGCCCGCGGCCACCAGGCCCGCGATGTGGGCGATGTCGGCCATGAGGTAGGCCCCCACCTCCCGGGCGATCTCGGCGAAGGCGGCGAAGTCCAGGATGCGGGAATACGCGCTGGCCCCCACCACGATCATGCGGGGCCGGTGCTCCCGGGCCAGGCGGCGCACCTCGTCGTAGTCGATCCGCCCCGTGTCCCGGCGGACCCCGTAGGTCACCACGTTGTAGAGCTTGCCGGAGAAGTTCACCCGGGCCCCGTGGGAGAGATGGCCGCCGTGGGGCAGGGCCATGCCCAGCAGGGTGTCCCCGGGCTTGAGCAGGGCGAAGTAGGCCGCCATGTTGGCCTGGGTGCCGCAGTGGGGCTGGACGTTCACGTGCTCTGCGCCGAAGAGGGCCTTGGCCCGCTCCTGGGCCAGGCGCTCCACCGCGTCCGCGTACTCGCATCCGCCGTAGTAGCGC
>WGEM01000279.1 GCA_015492755.1 Gemmatimonadota bacterium
AGCTACGTGGCCGCGCGCACGCGGTGCGTGCGCGCGGCCACGTAGTGCCCCATCTCGTGGGCCAGGAGCACCGTCATGAACGGGGCGGCGAAGGGGATGCCCAGCAGGAGGAGGTCGAGCCGCAGCGCCGACGGGTAGGGGAGCTGGAGGTCGCCGAAGCTCCAGACTGCGGTGTCGAAGGGATCGAAGCCCGCCATGAGGGCGCCCGCCGCCATGGTGCTGATGAAGGTGAGCACGAAGAGCGCGACGTGCAGCCAGGGACCGCGCCCCCGTTCGTCGCGGGCGTGGTAGACCAGCGCCACGCGGGTGAGCTCGCCGTCGCTCTGGAGATAGGCGGCGGCGGGCCACTCGTGGAGCGCCGCCCGGACCTCGGGCGACGCGGCATCGAGGCCCCGGCGAAGCGTGCCTTCCAGGAGCGTGTCGCTGGGGAGCGACGTGAGCCGGTATTCGTCCAGGAGGGGGAGCCACACTCCCGGATCAGGCTTGCCAGCACCTCGGAGCGCCATTATTCTGCCCCAATCTCCTGATCATACGCAGCGCGGCGCCGGACATCCCGCCTTCCCTCTCGGGAGCGGCTACGCCGCGTGTACCATGGATTGACCCGCGGCCCCTGCGGCCGCTTCGCCATCGACACCCTCGAACGTTCCCTCCCCTCCATCCGGCGGGCATTCGACTCGCCGATCCGCGGGAGTGTCCTCGTGGACATCGCAGAAATCCGACGCAAGAGCATCGTCGAGCTTCACGACCTGGCCGAAGAACTCAACATCGAGAACGCGGCGGGGCTTCGCAAGCAAGATCTGATCTTCCGGATCGAGCAGGCGCTGCTGGAGCGCGACCTGGTGCTCCGGGGCGAAGGCGTCCTGGAGATCCTGCCGGAGGGGTATGGGTTCCTGCGGTCTCAGGACTGGAACTACCTCTACGGGCCTGACGACATCTATGTCAGCCCGTCGCAGATCAAGCGGTTCGATCTGCGCACCGGAGATACCGTGGCAGGTCAGGTGCGCCCCCCCAAGAGCGGCGAGCGCTACCTGGCGCTTCTAAAGGTGGAAAGCATCAACGGATTCACTCCTGAAGAAGCCCGCGACCGTCCCAGCTTCGACAACCTTCGGCCGCGCTACCCCGAAGAGCGACTTCGCCTGGAGGTGGAGGACGAGGGAGGAGACCTCACCATGAGGGTCATCGACCTCATCGCGCCCATCGGCAAAGGGCAGCGCGGCCTCATTGTTTCCCCGCCCAAGGCGGGGAAGACCACGATCCTCCAGAAGATGGCCAACTCCATCTCGAAGAACAGTCCGGAGGTGCACCTCATCGTGCTGCTCATCGACGAGCGACCCGAGGAGGTGACGGACATGGAAGAGCACGTGGACGGCGAGGTCATCTCCTCCACCTTCGACGAGCCGGCGGAGCGCCACGTGCAGGTGGCGGAGATGGTGCTGGAAAAGGCGAAGCGACTCGTGGAGCACGGCCGGGACGTGGTCATCCTTCTGGACTCCATCACGCGGCTCGCGCGCGCCTACAACGCCACCGTGCCCCACTCGGGGAAGATCCTCTCCGGCGGTGTGGACGCCAACGCCCTCCACAAACCGAAACGGTTCTTCGGAGCGGCCCGCAATATCGAAGACGGCGGCTCACTCACCATCATCGCCACCGCGCTCATCGAGACAGGCAGTCGCATGGACGAGGTGATCTTCGAGGAGTTCAAGGGCACCGGGAACATGGAGCTGGTCCTGGACCGCTCCATCGCCGACCGCAGGATCTTCCCCGCCATCGACCTGAACAGGTCCGGAACCCGCAAGGAGGAACTTCTCCTGAGCGAAACCGAGCTCAACCGCGTCTACCTGCTGCGGAACTTCCTCGCGGATATGCCCCCGGCAGAGGCCATCGAATTCCTCCTCTCGCGCATGGCCAAGACGAAGAGCAACGCTGAATTCCTGGACGCCATGGCCAGAGGGGCCTGACGTCCACGCCTCATTCCAGCGCGTCGGCGTAGCGGGGATTCACCACGAAGCCGTCGCGCTTCAGGATCTGGCGATCCCACGGCAGGATCACCTCGGCGTCCGTCTGGAGCGCGTAGAAGTCGGGCTGATAGCCCTGCGGCCGCGCGAAGCTCGTGGCGGTGCGTACCTCCGCGGGGTGGACGTCCCGCACCGCCGCCAACGCCAGGCGAAGCGTGTCTCCGGAGGTGGTGATCTCGTCCACGATGAGCACGCGCTTCCCTTCCGCCTCGGGCGGTGCGGCCGAGAGGACCGCCGGCCGCGCCCGCACCGTGTCGTCGTCGATGCGGCGCGAGATCTTCATGGAGTAGAAGTCCACATCGAGGATGGTGGCCACCACCGCCCCCGGGAGGGCGCCCGCGCGCGCGATTCCGATGACCACCTCGGGCTCGTAGGAGCGCGCCACCTTCAGCGCCAGCGCCCGTGAAAGCTCGCCGAACATCTCCCACGTGAGTTCCAGGTATTCCGTCGGATCGGGTGTGCGCGTGGACATGGGCCGTTCCTCTCCTGGATGAGCCGCCGCTCTACGGGTGTGTGCGCTCGTTGACGCATACCCCCGAGGGGCGTGATCCTTCCCCCCATGGCCGACACCCCTCCCGACCCGAACGCTGAGGCCGCGCGCCGCCTCGAGGACGCCCTGGCGGAGACGGGCGCCCGCGATCCGCGTGCCTTCTACCGGGAACGCCTCAAGGAACTCAAGGCGGAAGCCCCCGAGGCGTACGCTCGCATGGTGGCCTACTACCGGGAGCGACTCATCCCCGAGGTGGCCGGCGGATCCGATCCCCTGGCGGCGTGGGTGGAGTATGGACGCCTCCTGGCGGCGGCGTTCGCGCCCGGCCGGTGCGTCCGCGTGGATCCCGAAGGGCGGGCACACCCGTATGAGCCCGGCGGCGCCCTCCACGACCTGGTGCTGCATCTGCCGGACGACGGCGGTCGAGCGCTTCTGGTGAGTCTACCCCCCGAGCTCTCTCCTGCGCAGCGTGCCACGTACGCCGTCCTCGTGGCGGGCAGGCAGAAGCTCGAAGGCGCCGCCGCTCAGTCCTCCACCATGTAGGCGATACCCCACGCGCCCGGGCCCAGGTGCGTGGCGATGACGGGCGTGGCGGGAGCGGAGAGAACCTCCACG
>WGEM01000280.1 GCA_015492755.1 Gemmatimonadota bacterium
GTGTGCACCTCCGGCGGCATACCGGGGCGGTGGGCGGGCACCACGCGGAGCGAGGCCACGTTCTCATTGAACGACAGGGCGGAAACGGGCGCGGCGAAGTGGTCGTTGAGGTCCTCCTCGTTCCAGGTGGGCATGCGCTCCGGTCCCTCGAGGTAGGAGGCATCCGCCACCAGATCGCCGGCCACCGTATGCACTCCGGCGGCCAGAAGCTGCTCTGTCAGGATGCGGAAGACCGCATCCTTCCGCGCGTGGAAGCGATCGGAGAGCCCCGCGTCCCCGGTGCCGTAGAGGATCAGGTCACCGTGCAGGACCCCGTCGCGAACGGGCCCGGTACCCAGCAGGTAGGTGCGGTAGCGGTAGTCCGGGCCCAGTGTGGCCAGCGCCGCCGCCGTGGTGAGGAGCTTGACGTTGGACGCCGGCGCCAGCGCGCTGTCGGCATTCAGCGCGAAGAGGGTATCCCCCCGGTCCAGCGAGGTGACCAGCACCGCCCAGGTGGCTCCCCGCCGCTGGACCCGCCGTACGACGCCGGCCAGATCGCGCTCCAGCGCCGCCACCGCCGTGGCTCGCGCATGCGTCTCCTGAGCGACACCTGCCGCCGGGGCAGCCAGCGCGGCCGCCAGCAAGACCCAGACGGGGCTGCCGGCGGTGCGCACCCGGGCCCGTGGACCGGAGTGTCCGAGGGGCGTGCGCACGCGGAGCGCCTCCACGGGGGAGGAGTCAGGCCCGGATCGCCCTGGGGGCCGTCTCCCGCCGGCACGCCTCGCAGAGGCCGGTGAGTTCGAGGCGGTATCCGGTCACCTCGAATCCCTCGGCGCGATCGGCCAGCGCCTCGATGGAACGCGTGTCCACCTCGCCCGGAACGTCCGCCACCGCGCCGCAGGAGACGCAACGGACGTGGAGGTGGGGATCGGTTCGCCCATCGTAGCGGGCGGAGCCGTCACTGTACGTGAGCTTGACCGCAAGACCGCAGCCCACCAGCGTCTCGAGGCTCTTGTAGACGGTGGCCAGCGAGATGCCGGGAATGTCCCGGCGCACCGCCAGGAACACGTCCTCCGCCGTGGGGTGGATGTCGGTATTCGCCAGAAACCGGTAGACGGCGGCGCGTTGTTCGGTGAAGCGCTGGCCGCTGGCTTCCAGGGCCCGGCGGAGCCGTTGTTCATTCGTGCCGATTCGCATGGTCATACGTTATCCGAGGCGGTGAAAAGGTGTCAATGACCGGGCCGGACGAACTCCTGACGCTGGAGCCGTTCCTGGATGCGGTGAGTGAGGGCGTGACGGCCTGCGGGTGGGCGTGCTCCGGCATCCAGAAGACCACCAGCCACCACTTCGAGGGTCGGTGGGAGGGGGAGACGACGCGGAGCGCGTACCTGTTTTTTCACCCGGTGGGCAGTGGGGATCCCTGCCCTTCCGACGCCGCACGGGCCGGGGTCCCGGCGCCGGTGCTGGATTGGGGGGAGGATGTGGCGGTGGACGTCTTCCTGGACGAGACGGCGCGGGGGCTGGCGGGAAACGTGGCGCTGGTGGTGGACCTCCCGGAATTGCGGAAGGTGCTGGAACATTCCGGAGACGCAGAGACGCTGCTGCGGGAGCTGGAGGAGGTGGCGTCCCAACATCTCCCCGACGACGTCCCCACGCCCCTCACGCTCCGGGTGGCGCTGCGGGATACGGGGCTGGCGCCCGGCAGCGCGGAGGTCCAGGCGCGGTTTAAGGTGCGCATCCCCCGGCGGGTCATCACCCGCGGCGCCACGGCGGTGCGGGCGTTGGCCGGGGCGGCGGTGCGCGGCTTTCACAACGTGCTGGCCGACGCCGGCCTGCGCCGGCTGGGCGGTGTGGGCGCCGGTTGAGGCCCTGATCTCCAGGCTCACGGTGACCTGCCGGGTGCCAGAAGGCGAAGACCGTTCATGACCACCACGATGGTGCTTCCCTCGTGACCCACCACGCCGGCGGTGAGGCCGATGCGCCCCAGGAGCGCCAGGAGCACGAGACCGCCCATGACGCCCACGGCGAAACCCAGATTCTGCCGCACGATCCTCCGCGCGCGGCGGCTAAGGTCCAGCGCGTATACGATCCGTTCGAGGCGGTCCCCCATGACCACCACGTCGGCCGTGTCCAGGGCCACGTCGGTCCCGGCGCCGCCCATGGCGACGCCCACGTCCGCCGCCGCCAGCGCGGGCGCGTCGTTCACACCGTCGCCCACCATGCCCACCACCGCGCCCTCCGCCCTCAGGCGCCGCACCAGCTCGCTCTTCTCTTCGGGGAAGAGCTCGGCGAACACCTCGTCCACACCGGTGGCGCGGGCCACCGCCTCCGCCGCGGCCCGGTCGTCGCCCGTGAGCATCACCACCTTCCGTACGCCTCGCTGCTTCAGCGCGTCCACCGCCTCCCGGGCCTCCTCCCGCACCACGTCGGAGACCGCGAAGGCCGCCACGACCTCGCCGTCCAGCGCCACGAAGACCGGCGTCGCCAGCGCGCCGTTCCGCCCGTCCCGCAGCGCCCCGGCGAGGCCGTCGGGGACGGGCCCCGCTTCGGCTTCCAACCAATCGCGCCGCCCCACCAGGACGTCGACGCCGTCCACCCTGGCCCGGACGCCGCGACCCGGGACGGTTTCGAACGCTTCGGGTTCCAGCACCTCGACGCCACGTGCGCGTGCGCCCTCCACCAGCGCCGAGGCGATGGGGTGCTCGGAGTTCGCCTCCGCCGACGCCGCCAGTCGGAGGACGTACCGTGCCGCCTCATGGGCCTCCTCGCCCGGCGGGGATGCACCCGGTGCGGATCGTCCCCCACCGCCTGTGGCGAGCGCGGGTAGCGTCGCGCTGGGCGCCACGACGAACTCCGCCAGCGTGGGCGCACCCACGGTGAGGGTCCCCGTCTTGTCGAAGGCCACCACGTCCACGTCGGCGAGGGTGTCCAGGGGCGCGCCGCCCTTGAAGAGGAGCCCACGACGTGCCGCGTTGCTCACCGCCGCGACGATGGTGGCGGGGATGGAGATCACCAGCGCGCAGGGAGACGCCACCACCAGGAGCGTCATGGCGCGGTAGAAGGCCTCCTGGAAGGGCCACCCCAGAGCCCACCACGGCACCACCACGGCCAGGAGCGCCGCCGCCAGGACACCCCCGGCGTAGCGTCCCTCCATGCGTTCGATCCAGCTCTGGGTGGGCGCGCGGGACGCCTGCGCCTCCTCCACGGCGCGGATGACGCGGGCCAGCGCGGTTTCCGAGAGCGCCTGCGTCATCCGCACCGAGAGGACACCGGTGATGTTCAGCGTACCGGCGAAGACGGGGTCCCCCGTGCCCTTCCGCACCGGGACGGGCTCCCCGGTGAGCGTCGACTCGTCCACCCGGGACCGGCCCTCTTCCACCACGCCGTCCACGGGGATTCGCTCCCCCGGCCCCACACGGACCGCGTCTCCCACCGACAAGGACGTGACGGGCACGTCTTCCGGCCCGTTCTCGCCCAGGCGCGTGGCCGTGTCCGGGCGGAGCTCCATCAGGGCCCGGATGGACCGGCGCGTGTGGTGAAACGCGAACGTCTCCAGCGTGTTGCCCAGAGAGAACAGAAAGAGGAGGATGGCACCCTCCACCCACGCCCCCACCGCCGCGGCGCCTGCGGCGGCCACCACCATGAGGAGGTCCACGTCCAGACGGGTACGGAGGAGCGCCCCTCCTGCGCGCAGGGCAGGCTCCCACCCCCCTGCGGCATACGCCATCGCGAGGGCGCCGAGCGCGTACGGCGCCCCTCGCGCCTCGAGCCGCCACCCCACCACCAGGAGGGCCCCGCAGAGGGCGGTGGAGACAAGCTGCGCCTTCGCGACGCCGCTCTCCCCCCGGGTGTCGCAGCAGGCGGGTCTGTTTTCGCTATTCATAATGATTATTGATAACACCTCTGCGGCGCCTGGCAACCGTGGGCGGCATCCTCTTGCCGCTCGGCCTCACGGAGGATACAGATGGGGCCACCGTCCGGCACCGTCTTCGAGACCCCGCCGTGGACGCGACGCGCGCCTCCGAGATGCACACCCCAACCCACGAGCACGATGAGTCACGACTCCTCCGCCTCCATGGACGCCCTCCTGCACGAGCACCGTCGGTTTTCCCCTCCGCCGGCGTTTCGCGCTCGCGCGGTGGTGAAGAGCGACGACATCTACGCGCGGGCCGCCGGGGACCGGGAAGCGTACTGGGCGGAGTGGGCCGCCCGGCTCCACTGGTTCCGCCCCTGGTCGCGGATTCTGGAGTGGACGCCGCCGCATGCCAAGTGGTTCGTGGACGGCACGCTCAACGCCTCGTACAACTGCCTGGACCGTCATCTGGACGGGCCACGCGCCGAGCAGCCGGCGCTCATCTGGGAGGGTGAGCCGGGCGACACCCGCACCCTCACGTACCGGGAGCTGCACCGGGAGGTCTGCCGCTTCGCCAACGTCCTGAAGGGCCTCGGAGTGTCGCGCGGGGATCGCGTCACCATCTACCTCCCCATGATCCCGGAGGCGGCGGTGGCGATGCTGGCGTGTGCCCGCATCGGGGCCATCCACTCGGTGGTCTTCGGCGGCTTCAGCCCCGAGTCGCTGGCGGACCGGAACAACGACGCCGAGGCCAAAGTGCTCGTCACCGCCGACGGTGGCTGGCGTCGGCGTTGGCCTTCAGGGGGACGACGGAGCCCCGACGCCGCGCTCGCATCGTCACCCACCGTGGAGAAGGTGGTGGTGGTGCGCCGCGGGGGGGCGCTCAGCGAACGGGTGGACGCCGCGATGGTGGAGGGGAGGGACTACTGGTATCACGAGTTGATGGCAGAGGCGTCCGAGGAGTGTCCGGCGGAGGAGATGGATGCGGAGGATACGCTCTTCATCCTGTACACGTCGGGCACGACGGGAAAGCCCAAGGGCGTGCAGCATTCCACCGGCGGCTACCTGACGCAGGTATACGCCACCACCAGGGTGGTCTTCGACCTTCAGGACGACGACGTCTACTGGTGCACCGCGGACGTGGGCTGGATCACCGGCCACTCCTACATCGTCTACGGACCGCTGGCCAACGGCGCGCGGGTCCTCATGTACGAAGGTGCGCCGGATCACCCGGACCGCGGTCGCTTCTGGGCGCTCTGTGAGAAGTACGGTGTCACCATCTTCTACACCGCGCCCACCGCCATCCGGGCGTTCATGCGCTGGGGCGACGCCTGGCCCGGCCGGTACGACCTGTCGAAGCTCCGGCTTCTGGGCACCGTGGGGGAGCCCATCAATCCCGAGGCCTGGATGTGGTATCACCGCGTCATCGGCGGTGAGCGCTGCCCCATCGTGGACACGTGGTGGCAGACCGAGACCGGCGCCATCATGATCACGCCGCTGCCCGGCGTCACCGAGACCAAGCCCGGCTCCGCCACCCGGCCCTTCCCGGGGATCGAGGCGGCGGTCCTGGACGACGACGGCAAGCCGGCCACCGCGGGCTATCTCGCCATCACGTCGCCCTGGCCGTCCATGCTGCGCACCGTCTGGGGAGACGACGAGCGCTACCGGCAGACCTACTGGTCCAAGTGGGACGGCATCTACTTCCCCGGAGACGGTGCCAAGGTGGACGAGGACGGCGATCTCTGGATCCTGGGCCGTGTGGACGACGTCCTGAACGTGGCCGGCCACCGGATCGGCACCATGGAGGTGGAGAGCGCCCTGGTGGACCACCCGGCGGTGGCGGAGGCGGCGGTGGTGGGGAAATCCCACGACATCAAGGGGCAGTCCATCGCCGCCTTCGTGACGCTGAAGGAGGGGATGGAGGGCACCGACGCGTTGGAGGAAGAACTCCGCCACCATGTGGCGAAGAAGATCGGTGCCATCGCCAGGCCCGAGCTGGTGATCTTCACCGCCGACCTGCCCAAGACCCGCTCGGGAAAGATCATGCGGCGGCTCCTGCGCGATATCGCGGAGGGGAGGGCCGTGGGTGACACCACGACGCTCGCCGACCCCGCGGTGGTGGCCAGGCTCCAGGCGATCTACGAGGAGGAGGAGGGCTGAGCGCGCCGGAGCGGGGTCTCCGACGGCGCCGGTTCCGCCGCGGGAGCTACTCCGTGGCCAGGGGGTCCGGCGTCGGGGGCGCCTTGCGGGCCCGTTCCTCGGCGGGTTTCTCCTTGACCTTACGCGCCGGCACCCCCACGTAGACCCAGTGGGGCTCGGTGTCGCGGGTGAGCACCGAGCACGCCCCCACCATGGAGTCTTCCGCCACGGTGGTGCCTGCGAGGATGGTGGCGTGGTAGGTGATGCGGGCGCCGCGCCCGATGACGGTGCGGGGCGTGTACACGATCCGCCCGTCCACGATGTCGTGGGAGTGGGAATACACGTTGGCGAAGTCGGAGATGGATGCGCCGTCGCCGATCTCGATGCCGCCGCGATCATCCAGCAGCACGTGGCGGTGGACCACCACGTTGTCGCCCACGTGGAGGTTGTAGCCGAAGGACACCCGCACGAAGGTGAAGGCCTTGAAGTTCTTCCCGCAGCTCCCGAAGACGTGCTTCGCCAGGATCCGCCGGAAGGGCACACCCAGCGCCACGTTCTCCCCCAGTGGGCTGCGGTCGAACATCTCCCAGAGCCAGAGGAGCGGTTTGCGGGGGGCGTAGCGCGCCAGATCGATTTCGGCGTAGTACTCGGGCTCCAGCGTCACGTGGCGGGGATCCATCTGAAGGAGCGCCACGCGCTGCGTCTCGGGGAGCGAATCGGGGGAGACCCCGGCAAGCTGGGGATAGTAGATCTCGGTGAGGATTCGCCGGCAGAGCTCGTTGCGATCGCAGTCGGGATCGTCCAGCTCCTCACGGAGCCAGGCCAGCCATTCGTCGTACGCCTGCCCGGCCCGGGAGGCGACGGAGACGGTGCGGAGCGGGAGGAAGGTCATGGAGAAGACGTTAGGAGGATCGGGCGCGATGGCAAGGGAGGGCCGAGCTGAGCACTGGACGCCACCGGCGCCACGCGGCAACGTTGAGATGGGCAGCCGCCGCAGCGCGCCGCTCCTGCTCTTCGCAGCAACCCTGAGGGCCCCATATGCACGACATCCTGAGACAGCGACTCCTGCGGGCCATCGAGAGCCTCCCCGAGGACCGCATCTACCAGGTGCTGGACTACATCGAGTTCCTGGAACAGAAGTACGGGGAAGGGCCGCCGGCGGAGGCGTCGGGGCTCCAGCGCTTCGCCGAAGGCCTGGAGGACAAGCTCCGCCGCAAGGCGGTGAGCCCCAGCACCATCCGTGAGGCCTTTCAGCTCATCTCCGCCGCCGACCGCGTCCTGTCGGGCGTGTCCTCCGCCGGTCGGCAGATTCTGAAGGAGCTCAACGAGGCGCTGGAGGTGCCGCCGGGAAGCGCCGAGGGCACCTCCGGCACCACCCGCGCACTCCCCCGGGAGGCCGACGACGAAGTGGTGGAGGTCATCGAGGCGGACCCGCGCCAGCGCTCGGGAGGGTCGGCGGGCGAACCCCGTTGACCCGTGGATGGGAGTCGGGTAATCTCTCCCATGGAATTCGGAACGCCCCCTCGACGAGGGCTCGACGCCCGCGCTCCAGGCCGGTTCCCACCGGTGGAGGCGGGCGTCCGACGTATGGAACCCCACGCTGCAGAAAGGCCCCCCACCCATGTCTGATCCGGCGCCTCTGGGAGCCCGCATCCTCAAGGAAGCGCTCACCTTCGATGATGTGCTGCTGGTTCCGGCGCACTCCAGGGTGCACCCGAAGGACACCGACGTCCGCACCCGCCTGACCCGCGGCATCCTGCTCAACATCCCGTTGCTCTCCGCCGCCATGGACACGGTGACGGAGTCCAAGATGGCCATCCAGATGGCGCGCGAGGGCGGCATCGGGATCATCCACAAGAACCTCACTCCGGAGGCGCAGGCGGCGGAGGTGGACCGGGTCAAGCGCTCCGAGAGCGGGATGATCCTCAATCCCATCACCCTGACGCCCGATGCCACACTCCGCGACGCCCATGACCTCATGGCACGCTTCTCCATCTCCGGCGTCCCCATCGTGGAGAACGGGGGCAGGCTGGTGGGGATCGTCACCAACCGCGACCTGCAGTTCGAGACGGACCTCTCCCGGTCCATCCGCGAGGTGATGACGTCGGAGAACCTCATCACGGTGCCTGTGGGGACCACGCTGGACGAGGCGCAGGCCATCCTGCACCGGCACCGCATCGAGAAGCTCCCGGTGGTGGACGAGGAGGGCCATCTCAAGGGTCTCATCACCGTGAAGGACATCTTCAAGCGCCGCCAGTACCCGCACGCGTGCAAGGACGAGCACGGACGCCTCCGGGTGGGCGCCGCCATCGGTGCGTCGAAGGCGGATCTGGAGCGGGCGGGTGTCCTGGTGGAGGCGGGGGTGGATGTGCTGGTGGTGGACACGGCGCACGGACACTCGGAGGGTGTGCTCCAGGCGGTGGCGCGCGTGCGGGAAGCCTTCCCCGACGTCCAGCTGGTGGGGGGGAACATCGGTACGTCGGAGGGTGCCCGCGCCCTGGTGGAGCGGGGCGTGGATGCGGTGAAGGTGGGCGTCGGGCCCGGCTCCATCTGCACCACGCGGGTGGTGACGGGTGTGGGGCTGCCGCAGCTCACCGCCATCATGGACGCGGTGGAGGGCGCCGGCTCCGACGTGCCGGTCATCGCCGACGGTGGGATCCGGTACTCCGGAGACATCGTGAAGGCGCTGGCCGCGGGGGCGCACTCGGTGATGATGGGGTCGATGTTCGCCGGGACCGACGAGGCTCCCGGCGAGAGCTTCCTCCTGGAGGGACGCCGGTTCAAGACCGTCCGGGGAATGGGATCGCTCTCCGCCATGGAGGAAGGGTCCGCGGATCGGTACTTCCAGGAAGAGGCGGCGGGCGCCCGCAAGCTGGTGCCGGAGGGCATCGAGGCCAGGGTCCCCTACAAGGGGCCCGTCTCCGACACCATCTATCAGCTGGTGGGGGGACTCCGCAGCGGGATGGGATACTGCGGCGCCGCCACGCTGGAGGACCTCCGCGCCAACGCGCGCTTCGTCCGCGTCACCATGGGGGGACTCCGGGAGTCCCACCCCCACGACGTCACCATCACCCGTGAAGCCCCCAACTACCGACTCTGAAATGAGCGCAGCAGCCATCCAGCCTCGACTCCTCCTGGGTCCCGGACCCTCCCCGGTGGCGCCTCGAATCCTGGAGGCACTGAGTCGCCCGACGGTGGGCCATCTGGACCCGCAGTTCCTGGCCATCATGGACGACGTGAACCGCCGTCTCCGCACGCTCTTCGGCACGGAGAACCGGCTCACGTTCGCCGTGTCGGGCACGGGTTCCGCGGCGCAGGAGGCGTCGTTGGCCAACGTGCTGGAGCCGGGGGACACGGCCATCATCGGTGTGAACGGGGTGTTCGGGACCCGCCTGGCGGACATGGCCCGGCGGATGGGCGCCGAGGTGGTGGAGGTGACGGCGCCGTGGGGACGCATCGTGGATCCCGACGACGTCATTGCCGCGCACCGGCGCACCCCCGAGGCGCGGGTGGTGGCGCTGGTGCACGCCGAGACCTCCACCGGCGTCCATCAGCCGCTGGCGGAGGTGGGCGCGCACCTCGCCGGGACGGACACGCTCTTCGTGGTGGATGCCGTCACCTCGCTGGGGGGGATGCCGGTGGACGTGGACGCCCACCACATCGACGTCTGCTACTCCGGCGCTCAGAAGTGCATCGGCGTCCCCCCGGGGGTGTCGCCCATCACCTTCTCGGAACGGGCGGTGACGCGGATCCGGAACCGCCGCCGGCCGTGTCAGAGCTGGTACCTGGACGCGGCGCTGCTGGCGGACTACGTGGGAGAAGGCGCCACACGGAAATACCATCACACCGCGCCCATCAACATGATGTACGCCCTCCACGAGGGGCTGGTCCTCATCGAGGAGGAGGGTCTGGAGGCGCGGTTCCGGCGTCACCGCGAAGCGGGCGACGCGCTGCAGCGCGCGCTCCTGGAGCGGGGTTGGGAGCTCTTCGCGCAGGACGGGTACCGACTGCCGCAGCTCACCGCTGCCATCCTCCCGGGGGGACGGGAGGAAGGCCCGCTCCGGCGCGCGCTCCTGGAGGAGCACGGCATCGAGGTGGGTGGCGGATTGGGCCCCGGTGCCGGCAAGCTCTGGCGCATCGGACTCATGGGGGCCGGCGCGACGCTGGAGAACGTGGAGCGTCTGCTGGAGGCCGTGGACGCGCTGCTGGCGTGAACGGTCCATGACCCGCCGCCGCCCCTCCCGCCTCGCCGTGACGCTGGTGGCGTGCACGGCAGGGGGCTTCGCCGGCAGTTGCGTCGGAGGACGCGGCAAGATCGAGCCGCCGCGCCCGCCTGAGCCGCTGGTCACGGTGGTGGCGCCGGAGGTGCCCGACGCCCTCCGGGAGGTGGAGCCCACCCTCCCGGACCCTGGCGTCCGTCCCGACGAGATCCTCTCCTCGGCGCTCCTCCGGGATCCCACCTTCCAGGCGGAGGTCCGGCGCTGGGTAGGATACTGGAGTTCCACCGCCAGGAGTTGGTTCCCCGCCTATCTGGAACGGATGGCCTGGTTCGAGGCGCTGGTGGATTCGGCGCTGGATGCGCGCGGTCTGCCGCCGTCCCTGCGTTACCTCCCGGTGATCGAAAGTGGATACCACACGGGCGCGGTGAGTCGGGCCTCGGCGGTGGGGATGTGGCAGTTCATGGAGGGAACGGCCGAGGGCCTCGGCCTCCGTGTGGAACGACTGGTGGATGAACGCCGCGATCCCGTCCGATCCACGGATGCAGCGGTCCGTTTCCTGGAGCAGCTCCGGCGGGACTTCGGCTCATGGTACCTGGCGCTGGCGGCCTACAATGCGGGGCCCTCCCG
>WGEM01000281.1 GCA_015492755.1 Gemmatimonadota bacterium
GGGGTACTGAGGCGGGACGATCGGTCCGCGCCCCGCCGTGCGCGGCGGTGGCCCGCCCCGTGGGAGCGGTACCCCCGTCGTTCGGCGAGCCCTCAGATCCGCTCCAGGATGAAGTCGGGCGTAAAGCGTGTGAGGACCGACGTCAGCACCGTGAAGCGACCGGTGATGAGGAGGAGTCCCAGCACCACCAGGAGCACGCCCGACGCGCGCTCCACCACCGGAATCCACGTCCGGAAGCGCTGAAACGCCTTCAGGAACCAGTCCAGAGCCAGCGCCGACAGAAGGAAGGGCACCGCCAGTCCAGCCGAATACACGGTGAGCAGGCCCACGCCCGCCCACATGGTGTCCTGCGAGAAACCGTACGTGAGGATCGCTCCCAGAATCGGTCCGATGCAGGGTGTCCAGCCGGCACCGAAGGCCATGCCCACGCCCAGCGTGCCCAGATACCCCGCCGGCTTGTCGCTCAGGTGCACCCGCTTCTCGCGGAGCAGGGGCGCGATGCGGAAGACACCGGCGAGATGGAGCCCCAGCAGGATGATGATCAGGCCGCCGATGCGCGCGATCCACACCTCATACTGCCGGAAGAACTGGCCCAGGAACGACGCGCCCGCGCCCAGGATGATGAAGATGGCGCTGAACCCCGCCACGAAGAGGAGGGCGTGGGTCATAGTGGCCCTGCGGTCCACCCCCGCCTGGAGGTCTTCCAGGCTCATGCCCGTCACGAAGGTGAGGTAGCTGGGCACCAGGGGAAGGACACACGGCGACAGGAACGAGAACACGCCGGCGGTGAACGCGATGAAGATGCCCACATCGACTTCGGTCATGTCGCCCCTGCTCCTCTCCCGTCGTGATCGGTGATGGTACGTTCGCTCCCTGCGTCCGCCCACCCGGCCTCCGCCATGGCTCGCTCGAGGGCCCGTCCGCGCCTCGCCTGCAGGTACGCCCGGATCCCCATCGTGATCCCGAACCAGCCCGCCACCACCGCCACCGTCCAGCCCACGACGGTGGGGAAGAGCGCCGCGAGGACCGCCACCGCCAGGACCACGGCGGAGAGGGTGCCCAGGACCACCCGGTCCTCACGGCCCAGCGGACGGTCGCCCGCCAGCGCGTCTCCCAGCGCCACGCCCGCCCGGAGCACCGAAGCCATGTTGAGATGCCCCCGCGCCTCGCCGCGTGCGCGGATCTCGCGCTCGATACGCGCAGGGAGCGAGCCCTCCGGGTCCAGCGAGCGGCGACGGACGGGGACGTCCGGATACGCCCCGGTCTCCTGTGGTACCACCACCATCGCCCGGGGGAGGACGATCTCCGACGACGAGGCCAGATCCGCCAGGAACAGCCCTTCCAGCTGCCTGCCCAGATCCGCATCCAGAACGCCCACGTCCAGCTCCCAGTTCCCCATGAGGCTGGCGGCGTTCATGTTGCTGGAGCCCACCCGACACCACACGCCGTCCACCACCGCGGTCTTGGCGTGGATCATCGGTCCTTGCCATTCGAAGATCCGCACCCCGGCCTCCAGGAGGTAGCGGTATCCGGCGCGGGAGAGCGAGCCCACCCACGGCCAGTTGTTGTGCGCCGGAAGGATCACCCGTACGTCCACACCATCCTGCGCCGCCGCGGCCAGCGCCTCGGAGATGGGACGTGGCGCCACGAAGTAGGCGTCGGTGATCCAGATCCGACGCCGCGCCTTGGTGGCCGCCAGGTGGAGGGTGCGGTAGACGCGGGCGCGGCCCGGCTCGCCTTCCACCAGCCAGACGGGGGTATCGCCCATCTCCTGAGCGGGACCGAGACCCTCCAGGAGCGAGGGGCTCGGGCCCATCTGATCCCAGAGGGACTCGAAGGCCTTCGCGGCGGCGCGCACCGCCGGGCCCCGGAGTTCCACGCCCGTGTCACGCCACGGCGGGCGGTCTGCCGTCCCCGCCCACTCGTCGCCCACGCAGAACCCTCCGATGAAGGACACCTCGCCGTCCACCACCACCAGCTTCCGGTGATCGCGCTGAAGCGCCCCCAGGGGGTTTCCCAGCCCCAGCGCCGGCCGGTTGAACGCCCGCACCTCCGCGCCCGCGTCGCGGAAGGGCTTCCAGAAGCTCCGCGGCGTGGCCCAGCACCCCAGCCAGTCGTAGATGACGCGCACGGGGACACCTTCGCGGGCCTTCCGAACGAGTACGTCGCGGAACGCCCGACCCACACGGTCGCCTCGAATGACGTAATTCTCGAAGTACACGAACCGCCGGGCCCCCTCGATGGCCTCCATCCACGCCTCGAAGGTGGCGGGACCTTCGAACTGCAGGCTCAGTCGGTTCCCGCAGATGGTGGGAGACCCGGTGGCGCGCTCCACTTCGTCGAAGAGAAAGTGCCGAGCCGCCGGTGCCGGCGGCTCGGTGGGCCGGGGGGCGGGGAGCGAATCGGTCACGGCGCCGCGCCGCCGCACATCCGGCGGTAGGTCAGAAGCTTGTAGACCAGCTTCGCCGCCAGAAAGTCGGGCGCGGCAACACCCGGGATGGGCGCCAGCTCCACCACGTCGGCCGCCACCACGGTGCGGGTCTCGAAGACCCTCCGGAGAAACCGCAGGGTGGTGTACCAGTCGCCGCCTCCCGGCTCGGGCGTGCCGGTGGACGGCATGAGCGAAGGGTCGAAGTAGTCCACGTCGAAGGTGAGGTAGACGACGGGCCCCAGGGCCTCCAGCGCCCGCTCCATCCATCCCTCGCCCGCCGCCATCTCGTCCGCCCAGATGAGCGTGGACGCCCCTCCGGCGGCCCGTGACGCCTCCACCTCTTCCCGGCTCACCCCCCGGAGCCCCACCGCCACCACGTCGGCCACGTCCAGCACCCGCGCCATGGCGGAGGCGTGCGAGTGGGGCGTCCCTTCGTACTCCGCCCTGAGGTCCGCGTGGGCGTCCATCTGAAGCACGGAGATCCGCCCGCCGGAGCGGTCCGCCTGCGCCCGAATGGCGGGCGCGGAGATGGAGTGCTCGCCCCCCAGCATGACGACGAACGCGTCGCCGGCGGCGTCGGCCACCCGACGGTACGCCGCCTGCAGCTCGGCCATGGCCGGCCCCGGCCCCTCCCGGGTGAGCTCCAGCGCCGGAAGGGTACGGACCACCATCCCGGTGGCGGGCTCGGCGTCGAACTCCCCATCGTAGAGTTCGATGTACCGGGAGGCCTCCAGCAGCGCCCGGGGTCCGCGTCGCGTACCGCCGCCCCATGACGTGGTGGCCTCAAAGGGTACCGGCAGGATGACCGCGTGGGCCTCGTGGAGGGGTCCCGTCGCCTGCTCGGCGCCCAGGAAGGTATGGGGCAGCTCCCACGGGAGATCCTCCAGCTCCGGCGGCACCTCCGGCCCCGCCGGACGTCCCGGCGCCTCCGCACCGCGGGCCGTGTCGGGATCGCGCCGGTTGGGCATCTCAGACGATCTCGATGGGGCAGGTCACGCCCTCCACGGGGAGTTCCGCGCCCGCCTCGCGGCACGCCCGGCAGAGGCCGTACACATCCACCCGATGACGCACCGGCGTGAAGCCGTGCTCGTCCCGCACCCGGCGGAGAAGTCCGTAGACCTCCTCGGCCTCCACCTCCTGCACCGTGCCGCACTCCAGGCAGATGAGGTGGTCGTGGACCGGGTTCTGGGAGAGCCGGTGCTCGTACCGTTTGAAGCCCTCGCCGAAGTCGTGCTCCTCCACCAGGCGCGACCGCACCAGGAGGTCCATGGTCCGGTAGATGGTGGCCTTGCCGATCTTCTCGCCGCGCTCGCGGAGGAGCCGCTCGATGTCGTCCACCGAGAGATGTGCATCGGAGGTGAACACCACGTCGGCCACCGCGGTGCGCTGGTGCGTCACAGGGAGGCCCCGCTCGCGCAGGTACCGCGAGAAGAGCCGCATGGACGGGTACTGCACGTGCAGCGACTTCATGGGCGCGGCGCCCCCAGGAAATCCAGGTCGTAGCTCTCCAGGAGCTCCTCGAAGCGCGGCGCCGATCCCCCGATCTCCACCTCGCGGGGCATGGGCTGGTCCTCGCCGCTGCGGCGCACCACTCCCTCGATGACGCCCGGGAGGCGCTCCGGCGGGGCCTCCCCCTCCTCCATCCACCCGGTGTCGAAGGTGACGCCCCGACCGGTTTCTTCGGCCTGGTAGGTCTGGGTGAGGATCACGCGCCGTTCCGGAGCACCGTCGCGGAAGAGGCTCACCGCCAGGAGCCCCCGCTCCCGGCGCCCGTTCCGCACCGGTGTGAAGATCCAGAGCCGGTCGATGCGCTCCACGCCGACGCGCTCCCGAAGCCGGATGAGCGCCCGGGGAAGCGCCTCGGGTACGCCGGGGTCTGCGCTTCGCGGGACCGGTTGTCCGTCCATCATGCTCCCTGGTTGTTGGAACCCGCCCGAGCGGCGAGCACCGTCCTCCGGGTCTCCTCCACCACGCGGCGGATGGCCTCGGCGAGGGGGCCCTTCACCACCGCACCCGACGCTTTCACGTGTCCTCCACCTCCAAATCTGCGTGCCAACGCGTTCACGTCCACCGCGCCGTTCGACCGGAAGGAGACCTTCACCTCGCCGGTGCTGGTGGTGCGGAAGAGCAACCCCACCTCCGTTCCGTCCACCGACCGCGGGATGTCCACCATACCCTCCAGGTCGTCCGGAGTGGCACCCACCTCCTCGATGGCCTCGGCGGGAACGGTCATCCACGTCACACCGGTCTCCGGATCCGACTCCAGCGTCGCCAGCGCACGCTCCAGGAGCCGGTATTTTCGCAGGGGCGCCGAGCCGTACACACGCTCATACATCTCCTCGGGATCCACGCCCATCTCGATGAGCTCCGCGGCGATGCGGTGCGCCGCCGGCGTGGCGTTGGAAAACCGGAACGAGCCTGTGTCGGTGAGGATCGCCACGTAGATGCCCCGCGCGATGAAGGTGTTCCACGGTCCCGCCGTCGCCTGAATGATGTCATACACGAGTTCGCCCGTGGCGCACGCGGCGGGGTCGCGGAAGGACACCCCTCCGATGGACTGATCCCCCGGCGGATGGTGGTCGATGACCAACGTCGGGAGCTCGCGGATCAGCTCGCGCACCCGCCCGATCCGCGGCACTTCGCCGGTATCCAGCACGACGGCGAGATCGGCGGTCTCGCACACGCGACGCGCCGCGTCGGAGCCCGCGTGGAGCACCCATTCCTCACGCTCCATGAGAAAGCGGAACATGTCCGGGAAGGGCGTGGGGTTGACGATCCAGGCCTCGGTGCCGTTGGCGCGCAGCCACGATGCCGTCGCGGCCTCGCACCCGGCGCCGTCGCCGTCGGCGTTGAGGTGCGTCGTGAGGACGGCGCGGCGCGACGCGAGGAGCGCGTTGCGCGCCTGGCGCACCATTCCTTCGCGCTCCCGGGGCGTGCGGTAGTTCAGGTTGGACTCCTGACCCTGGACGTGAACGGCGGTTGTGGTTGAGCGATCCGTGGAGAGTCTACACCATCCGGGCGGCGCCCGCATCCGACCCGTCCGGCGCGCCCGGGAGGCGCTTTCGCACCTTTGCCCAGGTGGACGCCAGGTGCACGAGGTGCGACGACATCCGCCCGTGCACGCGGGCGGCGAGAAGCGCGTATCGAAGCGCCGCGGCCGTGTTGGCGTGCTCCGGCACTTCCACGTACGTACGCGCCACTTCCAGGAGCGTGTGCGCGTCGGAGCCCGCGCCGGGGAGTTTCCGGTGACGCGCCGCCAGCGCCTCCGCTCGCTCCTGGAGTCGCATGGAGTGCAGGCGCCCGTTGAACACCTCCACCACGTCGCAGAGCGGCGCCAGCTCCTCCGCCAACCGTCCGCCCCCGCCCTTCCCCGAGGCATAGGGGTGCGGGAGGTAGGGGATCCCCCCCTGCTCCCGGATCCGCCGGACCGTCTCGGCGGCAGGGGTGCCCCGGGGAATCTCCTCGCGCAGATACAGACCGATGACGTCCACCCCCTCCGCGGTCTTCACCTCCTCTCCCGGGATGACCCGCCCGGGATGGGCCTCCGCCATCCGCACCGCCACGTGCAACCGGTTATGGTCGGTGACGGCGATGCGCCCCACGCC
>WGEM01000282.1 GCA_015492755.1 Gemmatimonadota bacterium
GAACCCGACGGATCGACCGGCTCTTCCAGGCCGATTCCCCTCTCGCGGGCCGACCGTAGCCGACCACGGGCGGATCTCAGTCGATCATCGGTGCGATGATCTGTGCGAAGTTGTTCCTCGCCCGGTTGAGTCGGCTCTTCACCGTCCCGAGGTTCACGCCGGTGATGTCGGCGATCTCTTCGTAGGTCTTGCCCTCCATCTCGCGGAGGACGAAGACGATCCTGTGATGCTCCGGAAGCTGCCGCACCGCCTCTTCCACCTTCTCCTTCAGGAACCGCTTCCGGTACAGGTCGTCCGGCTTGTACTGGGTGTCTTCCCACTCGAGGGGGCGATGATCCGCGTCCCAGTTCTTCTTGATGGTCTGGAAGAGCACCAGCGGGTTCCGCGAGCGGTTGCGCAGCTCGTTCTTCGCCAGGTTGCTGGCGATGGTGTAGATCCAGGTGGAAAACTTCTTCGACTGGTCGAACCGGTGCAGATGCCGGTAGACCCGTACGAAGGTCTCCTGGACCAGATCCTGCGCCCGCTCACGGTCGCCGATGGTGCGGTACACGAAATTCAGCAGCCTCTGGTCGTAGCGCCGCACCAGCTCACCGAAGGCTCGGCTGTCTCCGTCCAGCGCCGCCTGCACCACCTCGCTGTCCGAGAGCTCCCGGAGCTGGAGCCGGTGCGCGCGCGACTCCCCCGTGTCCGGACGGGTGTCCGCCACGAGTTGTGTCTTCCTACGAGCGTGTGCCACGTCTCCACCTCCGTTCCGTGTGCGCCAGATCGGCATGATGTGTCCATCCACCGTCTTGAGGATGCAGACTCCGTGCCAGAGCACGGCTCGGCGCCTGCCACCCCTTACGTCACGATTGGATGCGGCTTTCGGGCTGGAAGGTTGCCCCGGAACTCAGCCGCTGTCCCCTGGAGGGGACGCGAATGCATCGCGGAACGAGGACACACTCACGAAGCGGGGGGCGCGGAGGCTCCCAGCACGAATTGAGCGGTGTAGAGGATGGCGCAGAGGCTCTTTCCGTCCACGATCTCGCCCTCGCGGACCATCTCCAGCACCCGGGAGAAGCGAAGGCGGTGCACGTCCATGAACTCGTCGCGCTCGTGGCGAGTGGCGCCCTGGGTGAGCTCGGTGGCGAGAAAGAGGTGGATGACCTCGTCGGTGAAACCCGGCGTGGTGTAGATGCGCGTGAGGTAGCGGAGCTTCCCGGCGCGGAGTCCAGTCTCCTCCTCCAGCTCCCGGCGGGCGCACGTCTCCCAGTCGGGGTCGGCGGGGTCCGGTACGCCCGCGGGCACCTCGTAGATGTATCCGCCGGCGGCGTATCGATACTGGCGGATGAGCGCCACCTCCGGATCGGCCTCCCCCGGCGCACCGAACACCGGCAGGACCACCGCCGCACCGGGGTGGCGGATCATCTCCAGCTCCCCTTCCGAGCCGTCGGGAAACCGAACGCGGTCCACGGAGAGGCGGATGCGGCGCCCGTCGTAGATCAGGCGGCCGTCGATCCGTCCCACCTCACCGCCCGTGGGCGTGTCCGTCATGGGTCGCTCCCGAAGTGCACCGGGGTCAGCGGTTCCCGGCCTCATAGACCACGCGTCCCCCCACCACCGTCAGGAGGATCCGTCCGCGCAGCAGTTCCTCCGGCGCGGCTCCGGATCCCGCCACGAAGGGATCGATGTCCATGACGGTGAGGTCCGCCCAGCGCCCGGGGGCCAGGACGCCGGTCCGCTCCTCCAGGAACGCGGCGTACGCCGCCCCGGTGGTGTAGGCGCGCACCGCCTCCTCGGGCGTCACCGCCTGCTCCGGGTACCACCCTCCGGGCGGTTGCAGCTCCCGGTTCCGTCGCGTCACGGCGGCGTGTAGCCCGTAGAAGATGTCGTGGCTGGAGCCGGGGTTGTCGGAGTTGAAGGTGAGCGGCACACCCAGCCGGAGGAAGGTCCTCCAGGCGTACGCGCCCCGGATACGCTCAGGTCCCACGCGGTGGAGGACATGCCGTGGGCCGAGGACCGCGTGGGACCTGAGCGTATCCGGGGCGCGTACGCCTGGAGGACCTTCCTCCGGCTGGGTGTGCCGCTCACCTTCAACTCCGACAACC
>WGEM01000283.1 GCA_015492755.1 Gemmatimonadota bacterium
ACTCAGAGGAGCAACTGGAAAGAGCCCGAGAGGCCGGCATAGGCAGCGACGTGCTGTATCGGGCGATGCAACAGCAATCAGCTGAGCACCTGGTTCGCCGGGCGGTGCGGAGCGCCGTCTGATGGAGATCTGGCGGAAGGCGGCGAACCCCTGGGGACAGGAGGTCCTCATCGGGATCTCCTGGGACCTCATGTGGCTGGCCATCGCCGCGTCGGTGGCCTTCGTGGTGGGCCACATCGTCTGGATCCGCACCCGGGGCGTGGACGAGGCCGACCGGGAGCCCGCCGCGGCTCCGGCCGGGGTGCCCCGGCGCGTCCTGCGCCACACCCTGCCGGCGCGTCTCTTCCACTGGGTGATGGCGGCGGCGATGCTGGTGCTCCTGGTCACCGCCTTCGCACCGGTGATGGGATTCCGCTTCCCGTGGGTGACGGTGCACTGGATTGCGGGTGTGGTCCTCACCGCGTCGGTGGCCTTCCACGTGGTGCACGCCATCGGCTGGCAGGACTTCTGGGCGATGATGCGCATCGACGTGGCCGAAGGGGTCGCGACGCTCCGGCACATCCTGCGCAAGGACGCGCCCCCGCCGCCGCCGGACGGGAAGTACCCCTTCGACCATCGGCTCTACCACCACGTCATCGTGGTGGTGGGGATGGGTGTCATCGTCACCGGTCTCCTGATGATGGTGCGCATCGACACCCCCTTCTGGGCGCGCAATCCCTACCTGCTCTCCGACGCCGCCTGGGGGGTGGTCTACGTCGTGCACGGGCTCTGCGGCGTGTCGCTCATCTTCCTCACCGCGGCGCACATCTACTTCGCGCTCCGGCCGGAGAAGCTCTGGATCACCTGGTCGATGATCCGGGGCTGGATCGACCGGGAGCACTACGTCCGCCACTTCGATCCCGAGCGCTGGCCGCCGGTGCCCGCTCCCGATGAGGCCTCCAGTCCGGAGCCCACCGGCGCCCTGGCGGACGCGGTGCCGCAGGAACGCCGCTGAGCCTGGACGTGCGGCACGCGGACGCGGTGGCCTCGGTGAAGGCGCGCATCGACGCGCTGGAGGAGGCGTACGAATTCTTCCTGGCCTACGCCGCCCAGGGGCTCCGGACCGACCGGGACTCCAAGACGGGCGGCGAGCTGCGGCGGTTCCTTGCGCAGGCGGTGGACGCCGTGGAGGCCATCCCCGGGGCGCTCAGTGAGGCGGTGGCGGGCCTGCACCCGCCCGCAGGGGAGGGAGACGACGTCGCCCGCCTCTGGGAGCGTTTCTCGGCGGTGGTGGAGGCCGACGCGCGCGCCGCGGAAGCGGCGCTCCGGCTGGTGGCGGCGCAACCCGACGTGAGTTCGCAGCTCGTGGACAACCTCAACGCCAACGTGCACCTGCGGGCGCTCCTCACCGACCTCTTCCTGGTGGACGAGCTCCTGCCCGCCGGCGGTGGAGGGCGCGAGGAGCAATGACGCCGGCGCTGGTGGGGATGGCGGGCGGCCTGGTCCTCCTGTCGGGGCTGGGCAAGCTGAGAGCCTCGCGCAGGGGCGGCCCCCTGGTGCTCATGCTCTCGGTGCTGGAGATCTGCTTCGGGATGATCGTGGCGTTCCTGGCGATGGCCGCGCCTCCCTCTCCCTCCCTCGGGATGGTGCTGGTGGTGGGAGGCGTGGTGCTGGTGCTCGCCTCCTCCGCGGTGGCCACCCTGAAGCTTGCCGCGGCCCGGCGCGCCCGGGAAGCCAGCGAAGGGGCTAGGCTCGCCACGTACATTCGATACCTTTCGGCGCGGGACGGCGGCTCGCCTCCGGAGGAGCGGGGCGCCTGAGGCATCGGTTCGGCTGCCACGCCGGAAAGGAGCGGCATGTCCACCCTGCAGGCCCTGGGCAACCTGGGTGAATTCGTCGGCGCCGTGGGCGTCGTCATCTCGCTGGTCTACCTCGCCCAGCAGATGCAACAGAACACCACGTCGGTACGCGCGGCCTCCTTCAACGCCATGGTGCAGAACAGCATCCGGCTCCTGGAGCACGCCTTCCGCGACTCGGAGTTCGCCGCCTTTCTGGAGCGTGCTGAGCGCGATCCCACCGGCCTCACACCGGCGGAGCGGGTGCGCTGGGACGCCTACATGACCGCCGTCTATCGGCACTTCGGGAACCTGCTCTACCAGTACCGGGTGGGCGCGCTGGAGGAGCAGATGTGGGCCTCCTACGACCGGACGCTCCGGGACCACCTCCGCACGCCCTCATGGGCGGAGTGGTACGAGGCCCACAACCACCTCTTCAGCACCGCGCTCACCGAGCACGTGCGGTGCATCGTGGCGGAGCTGCAGGCGGAACGCGCGGCGTGAGCCGGCCCGCCCCGAGCGCGGCGCGGTCCTTGTACCCGGCGGAGGGGCGGCGGTAGCTTAGAACAGAGGGAGCGCCCACCGCTCGGGCGGCTCCCGGCCCTCCCGCGGGAGGGCGCGTCGGCCCGACCGGCTCTGCCGGGGTTGCGTAGGGAAGGGTCGCTTCCTGGCCGACGCCGGACCGAGCGGTCTTCCCGGATGTGACGCACGGCAGGGGGCGGAGTACGTCCTGCGGTCCGTGGCGAGCCGCCGGGAAGGGGAGGACGACGCGCCATGCGTGATCGGTTCCGTGTCCGGACCCGCGAGGGCCGGGACTTCGTCTTCGACGAACTCTCCGAGTTCGTCCGACTCGTTCGAGACCAGGAACTCTCCTGGGCCGACCTCATCTACGATGCCCTCACCGGCGAGTGGACCCCTGCCCGTGCCCACCCGGTGTACCGCCTGGTGGCGGAGGGCATCGTCACGGAAAAGACCTTCGCCGGGG